>DASYJQ010000046.1:0-5125 GCA_035996265.1 Saccharimonadales bacterium (SeqCode) | reverse complement strand
AAGTAGTAATACGCCACACCCGATTAATGCAATCAGCAAGCCATTAATAGAGCCAGCCTGGTTGTTCCTCATACCGCTCATGGTACCGAAGTTTGGGGCCGGCTGCAAGTTATTTATACTCATACAAGAATACTCCGCCTTCTTCATCAATTGGTGTTTTATCTGGAATGCGAAATGCGAAACTGGCAACTTTCACCGGTTTGGTGTGCCATTCTTCGATACGCTTGTCCAGCCGGCGCATTTGGTACTGGATGATAAACCCGAACACTCCGTCAGCTTCCGGCCACTTCGTCAAAAAATAGTTACCCCACAGGATTCGTACGTGCTTGCGGTATCTCCATGTCCGGACGCGCGATATGAGGTACAAGAACGGACTGACTTCAATGCCCACGGCATTCCAGCCGCGTTTAGCGGCGGCGATCAGCACCCGGCCATCGCCGGAACCCAGATCAAGCAGCGTTTGCCCCTGCTGCAAATCCAATAGGTCCAGCGCCGTTTCCAGGTTCAGGCGAAGGGTTGGCAAGTAAGGCGGTCCAAAGATCACCGGCAATGAGAACGCCAGGACTGCCACAATCCCAATAACAATAAACCAAATTATCATTAATTGGCCGCGGCCTTCAACCTGGTAATGGTGTTTTCGGCCAGCTGCAGGTGCTTTTCCAGTGCATCAGCCAAGGCCAGCCCTTGCTCGTACAGACGCACCGCGTCATCGACTTGTATGTCGGGTTGCTGCAACCGCGCTAGTATAGCTTCGAGCTGTTCGCTTATTTCCTGGTAGTTTGGTTCGGTTTTTTTGGTCATACCCTATCCTTTCCCCATAGTAACCCGTTTAACCTCGGCTGTCACCCGGGCGTCTTGCAATGTAATATCCAGCTCATTGCCCGCAGCGATCTGCTTGCCGCTGCGTATCAGCACGCCGTTGGCCTGCACCAACGCATAACCGCGTTGCAAGGCGGCCTGGGGGTCATACGCTGCCAGCAACTGACGATGAGCCGCCAACTGGCGCCAGGCGTGTAATGCGCTGAGTTCGGCGCGGTCATGCAGTGCCCTCCTGGCCAGCGCCACGGTCTGCCGGGCATCTTTTACCGCCTGCAGCGCGCATTGCGCCAGCTGCCGCTTATATGATGGTATCTGGGCTAGTATCGCTTTGCGATCGGGCACCAATAATTCGGCGGCGTTACTGGGAGTGCTGGCCCGCTGGTCGGCGGCGAGTTCTGCCAAACTGATGTCAACCTCGTGCCCAATCGCTACCAGTGTCGGAATACGACTGGCCGCCACCGCGCGCGTCACTTGTTCCGTGCTAAAGGCCTGCAAATCTTCAGCGCTGCCGCCACCGCGCGTTATGACCAATACATCCGGTGGTTCGGCTAATTGGTTACAGCATTCGATGGCCGCCGCAATTTGGGCCGGCGCGATTTCGCCCTGTACTTGAACGTCTACCAGTGTAATCTCAATACCGCCCCACCGCGCCGCCAACACCTTTACAAAGTCGCGGTAGGCGGCAGATTCGCCGGAAGTGACTAAGCCCACGCGGGTCGGCGGATACGGCAAAGCCCGCTTGCGCAGCGGATCAAACAGCCCTTCGGCTTCCAGTTTAGCCTGCAGCAGCGCCGCGGCTTTTTTGATCGACCCCTGCCCCACCGGCCGCATGCTCATAATATTCACACTAAAGCCGTACTGGGCATGCAGCTTGGGTACGCCGCGTACCGCCAGCATCATACCGTCTTCCAACGGCCCTGGCAGCTGGTACACCGTCCCGAAAAACCGCACCGTCGCAGCCTCGTCCTTCAAGTCAAAATACACCCAACGGTTTTTACTAACCCTAAAATTAGCAATTTCGCCGGTAACCGTCACGCTTGGGTAAGCAAACTCCAACATCTGGTTTAGTATCGCTACAAATTCACTGACACTAAACGATATATCTTCGTTCATGACTTTGGCTGTTTAGACGGCTCAGACGGTAATACGGCAATATCATCAACATCGGTATCGATGCTTTCGGCGGCGACCTTATCAAGATTGAGCAAGCTGCGGTGATATAAAAAATATCCGGGCGGTACCTGGATAATCGTATTCAGCACGCGATACATAACCGTTACCGGCAAGCTCAAGGCCGCCGGAATGCCGGAAGCAGCCAGAACACCGGTCATCAACGCCTCGTATATGCCAATGCCGCCCGGCAACACCGACACCAGCCCCGCAAAGTTGGCTACGGCATAGGCTAAAATAATGGCGCCCAGGTTGACCCATTCGCCAAAGGCAACGTACACGACGTACACCGATAACACTTCGGTTAAGTTAATCACTAACGCCCACCAGAACGGCGCTTTCAGCTCCCGGTATTTGGATTCGATCATTTTGTAATTCTTGTGGAACTCCAGCGCTACGCGTTCCACGCGATCGATACTAATAGCATCCGGCTTGCGCGGCCGGACAATCCGGATCAGACTGTTAAGCCCCTTCGTTAGCAACGAAAACGTACCGTGGATACGCCGCGCCGATCCAAACACATACACGAACGCAAAGGTCCCCACCACGAGTAGCGTCGATATCGATCCGGCCGCCAGTATCACCAAGTTATTAGTCCGCCCGTTGGCGGCCATAATCACCAAACCGCCGAGCAGTAAAATCTCAAACGACACAAACATCAGGCCCAGTTTCATAATCTGTACCAGCGTCGCTTTGCCGCCCGTAATGTGGGCGCCACGCAACCGCAGCCCAAAGAACGATATGCCGCTCACACCACCGCTCGGGAAGACATGGTTTACAAAATTCAATTCCAAAGCCACCCGGAACACCGGCCCGTATTTCAACCTATTGCCCACCAGTGCAAATAAATGTTGGTAGACCTTCGTCTGAGCATGATAATTAAGGACCTGCAGCGGCACCATCAGAGCAATCACCCATAAGTTCACCCGATGTAAATTATTGAACGTATCGATAATCTGGTTGCGTATCAAAAACAATAGCGCCAGCAAGGCCGTGATTGTTGCGATGTTAACAATCAGCTTCCAATTGCGCTTCAAATAGGTGGACTTAGTACCCATATATACCGGCAATTATACGGTAGCTAAGTGTTTGTGGCTATATAGCGGCCGATTACCCTGAGCGGCTGCCGGTTCTTACTGTATACTGACAGGAGTTATGCAACACAAATCTTTGTTTATTCTGGGGCGCCAGCCAGCCATCGGCCGCGCCGAACTGGAAAGCATCCTTGGCGGCAGCCATGTCGGCCTTGTCGGCCTGCAGGCCGTCGGCAGCGATATCGACCCGGCAGACATTCCTTTTGAACGCCTCGGCGGCAGTATTCGCATGGCCAGAATTCTAACCGTTCTGAATACTACCCAATGGTCTGAGCTCATGCGCTACATTGCCGATTACCTACCCCAGCACCTTGGAGGCCTGCCGGAAGGCAAACTCAAACTTGGCCTGAGTGTGTTTGACTTACCGGTCAGCGTCCAAACACTGTTCCGCACCGGCCTCGAACTCAAAAAAGTCTGTAAACGAGCTAACCGGTCGGTCCGCCTCGTCCCGAACACCGAAGTTGCGTTGTCCAGCGCCCAAGTGCTGCACAACCAGCTGACCGGTGATGTCGGCTTGGAATTACTCTTTGTGCAGGATAGCAAAAAGACATACGTCGCCCAAACTACCAATGTCCAAAATATCACCGCCTACGCCGCCCGCGACCAGCATCGCCCCAAGCGCGATGCCCGCGTCGGTATGCTGCCGCCCAAGCTGGCTCAGATTATCGTTAACCTGGCCACCGGCCCGATGACTCCGTCGCAAGGCAAAGTCGTACTCGACCCCTTCTGCGGCACCGGCGTGGTGTTGCAAGAGGCCGCCCTGATAGGCTTTGGCATATATGGCACAGACCTCGAACCCCGCATGATCGACTACACCCGCGAAAACCTCGACTGGCTGGCCCGCGCCCATAATGTCCCCGCCCCGACTCTCGAGGCTGGCGACGCTACCAACCACCACTGGAAGCCCGGCTTCAGCAGTATCGCCACCGAAACCTACCTGGGCCGCCCGCTCAGCGGCTGGCCCACTATCGACAAATTACGCGAAATTATCAACACCTGCGACGTTATTATCGAGAAGTTTATGCGCAACCTGGCCGCCCAAACGCCGCCGGGTACCCGCCTCTGTTTGGCAGTACCTGCTTGGAAGGATCCGAGCGGCCGTATTTACCGCCTCCAACTTCTTGACCATCTGGAAGATTTAGGGTACAATCGAGTGAGTTTTGAGCATCCAGATGGAGCAGACCTCGTCTACTCTCGGCCCGAACAACTCGTGGCTCGTGAACTGCTCGTAATAACAAGGAAGTAATAGCATATGTCACACGTCAAAGCAGGCGGTACATCGAAAAACACCCGCGACAGCCAAGGTCAACGCCTCGGTGTTAAGCTGTTTGGTGGCCAAAAAGTCACTGTTGGCCAAGTTATCGTCCGCCAAGTCGGCATGACCAAGCGCCCCGGCGCCGGTACCAAGCTCAGCCGTAACTTCACCGTCCACGCAGCCCGTGACGGCGTTGTCACCTACAAGGTCCGCAAAGTTCGCCGTTTTACCGGTAAGACTGTCCGCCGTACCGAAGTAACCGTCGAATAATCTATCCGACTTACTAAAAAAACAGCCCGATCTCCGGGCTGTTTTTTTATATCCTGAAACCGTTAGGCTGCTACAAGATCGGCGGATTGGCTGCGCTGCCAACGCGCCTGGCGCACAGGTATATAGCTTTGCGGCTTCCATGTCATCGCCGAAGTTAGCCTGCTGTCCCACCGACGCTTGTCGTCAGGGTTCCCCTGTCTGGTTATACCGAACGCGCGCTTGAGCCCTTGGTAAGTGTTTTTTAAGGTGAATCCGCCGCGGCGGCCTGTCTGACGCTCGCGGTCAACATAGGCGGTACCGACTTGGACGGGCCAGACGCTCTCATTTGTCAGTTCCAGTTTACCTTCTGCCGTGCGGCGAAGGGTTAACACAGCGCTTGGTTGCCCCTCCATTTTGTCAGATTGGTCATACATGCGTACTTCAGACTGGTTGTAGTCGAGCGCATACACCATTTCAGCTTCGTCGGCTCGTTCACCGAAACGGGTAACGTAGGTAAATGGCTTTTCGTCTATCTGCG
>DASYJQ010000045.1:0-7341 GCA_035996265.1 Saccharimonadales bacterium (SeqCode) | reverse complement strand
AAATTACATTTCGGCGGAAGACAGCGCAGCGGCTGAGCAGGCGGCACAGGACAGTGCCGGCTATATTGATTACCTGATCCGCCAGGAGTTACTGAGCCAGTCATTACTCGGCCAGGCCTTGGCCGAGGGTTATAAGCTGCCGTTTGCCGACCTAACCGCCAAGCCGCCTACTAAAGAACAAGTGGCTATGATTCCCGAGGATACCGCCCGGGCCATGCGCATTGTGGTGATTCGTAACGAACCCCAGAATATAGCGATGGCGACGGATGCGCCCGAGGCTATTGATCCAGCCCAGCTCAAGGCTTTGTTTCCGCAGGCTAAAGTAAGTATTGCCTACACTTTACCCGAATATCTCGAAACGGCATTTTCATTATACGAACAACCGTTGGCCACACGTTTTTCGGAGATTATAAAAGTCAGCAAGCGCGTTGCCCCTGACGTTGTAGATGAAATTATTAAAGATGCCCTGAACTTTCGCGCTTCAGACATACACTTTGAACCGCGCGGCGAAGAGGTAGTAGTGCGCTTCCGGGTAGACGGCAATTTGCGCGAAGCCGGTCGCGTACCGAAAGAGTATTACGAGAACATCCTGAACCGCATCAAGGTGGAAAGTGGCATGCGTATCGACGAACACATGGCCGCGCAGGACGGCGCCATGCAGCGCAAGACCGGCGAACACGGCGTGGATTTGCGCGTATCGCTAGTGCCGACAGTTGAGGGCGAAAAGGTGGTCATGCGCGTACTGGGGGCCTATGTACAAGCTTTTACATTTGCCGATATTGGTTTGGGCGAACTGCACCGCGGTATCATCGAGCGCAGTATTGCCAAGCCGTTCGGTATGATCCTAACCGTCGGCCCGACCGGCTCAGGCAAGACAACAACATTGTATGCGCTGCTTAAGCAGCTCAACCGGGCTGACGCCAACATTACGACCATCGAAGATCCAGTAGAGTATAAGATGGCCGGCACTAACCAAATTCAGGTCCGCGAGGCTTCTAATATGACCTTCGCCAAAGGGTTACGGGCCATTGTCCGCCAAGACCCGGACATTATTCTGGTAGGTGAAATCCGCGACCAGGAGACGGCCGAGATAAGTGTCAATGCGGCGCTGACCGGTCACCTATTGCTGTCTACTTTTCATGCCAATGACGCCGCCACGGCTATGCCACGTTTAGTCGACATGGGTATTGAGCCTTTTTTGCTGGCGTCGACGCTGGACATTATCATCGCCCAACGTCTGGTGCGCCGTGTTTGCCGGAATTGCCGTTATAGTCTGCCGGTGTCGGCTGCCGCCGTCGGGCTTAAGGCTCCCGGTTTTAACCTGACGGACTATTTTAACCAAGATGATAACGTCTACGCCGGCAAGGGGTGTAGCGTGTGCAGCGGCAGCGGTTATGACGGCCGTGTCGCCCTCTTTGAAATTATTGAAATCACCCCCGAAATGCAGGAATTATTGCTGCACCAACAGTCGAGCCAGGACATTGAAAATCTATCCCGCAAACAGGGGAGTCCGCCGATGTTCGATGACGGCATCGCAAAAGTAAAGAACGGTACGACGACCTTGTCCGAAGTGCTGCGGGTGGTTTCGCCGCCAATCCATAAGCAGGACGCAACATGACAACCCCGAAAGCCGTAAAGGAGCCAAAGAAAGGCGGCCTGAACAGGGTCTACTTTAGTTTTAAAGAGCGGGAATTCTTTACCGAGAATTTGGCGTTGTTGCTCAAGGCGGCCGTACCGATTGGTCAGGCGTTCGGCTCGCTGTTGGAGTCGGCCCGCAGTTCTTCTATGAAAAAGTCGATTATTCAGATGCAGGCAGATGTCGAGGCCGGTTATTCATTATCTGGCTTGTTGGAGCGCTCAGGTGTGGTTACGGGCCAGACACTGGCGCTGGTGCAACTCGGCGAGCAGTCCGGCCACCTGGTAGAGAATTTAGAGCTGGCTGCTAAGCAGGAAGAAAAGCGGCATATCTTCCGTTCCAAGGTCCGTTCCGCGCTGCTGTATCCGGTATTTGTCATGGGGCTGACGCTGCTTGTTGGCCTGGCCGTGGCCTGGTTCTTATTGCCGAGGTTGGCGGTGACCTTTTCGCAGCTTGATGTAAAATTACCGCTTATTTCTAAAATCTTCCTTGGTCTCGGGTTGTTCCTAAAAGATCACGGTTTCATCGCGGTGCCTATATTTTTGATTGTTCTGGCTGCGGCCGGCTACTTGTTATTTGTCGCGCCAAAGACCAAGGGGATCGGTACGCGCCTGCTATTTATATTGCCGGGTATTTCGCGCATGATGCGCGAAGTGGAGATTGCTCAGTTCGGTTATTTGCTCGGTACCTTGCTAGACGCAGGGCTGCCGGTAACTAAAGCAATCAAGTTGCTTGCCGACAGCAGTAATGCGCCGCAGTATCGGGCATTTTACGAGTATTTGGCCGCGTCGTTGGCTGACGGTTTTAGCTTTAAGCAAAGCATTGCTCAGTATAAGAAAGTCAGCAAGTTGTTTCCGCCGGCCGTACAACAGATGGTGATCGCCGGTGAACGTTCCGGGGCATTGAGCGAAGTATTACTGACCATTGGCCGGACCTACGAGCAAAAGTCAGATATAACGACGGCCAACCTCGAGGCGATACTAGAGCCGATCTTACTGATTATGGTTTCGCTTGGCGTTATGGCCGTTGCCGTTGCCGTTATTTTGCCTATCTACAGTTTGGTGGGAGGATTGCACGGATGAGCCGTGAGGGTGGGTTTACGCTATTGGAAGTGCTACTGTCCGTGAGTATTATTTCGTTGTTGGCCGGCCTGTCGGTGCCGGTGTATGACGCGTTTGTGCGTCGTAACGACCTTGATCTAACGACTCAAACAGTCGCTGCCACTTTGCGCCGGGCCCAAACCTACGCCCGCTCAGGTGACTATGACACGGCTTGGAGCGTGGAGATTCAAGCGGCGACGGTTACGTTATTCCAAGGCACGAATTTTGGCGGCCGCAATACTAATTACGACGAACCAGTAAGTATCCCCGCCAGCATTACTCCGAGCGGCCTGGGCGAAGTACAATTTGCCAAATTTACTTCTGCGCCCAACACTACCGGCAATATCATTTTGACCAGTACAGCCAATGCAGCTAAGACGATATCGATCAATGGCAAGGGCAGCGTTGACTACTAGACAGATGCGCCAGGCCGGCTTCTCGGTAGTGGAAGTACTACTGGCGGCGTTGGTGTTTGGCATACTGACCACCGGGCTGATCGGGGCTATCGTGTATGGTCGCGCTTCTACCGCTAACGCTGGCGACGCCCAGCGCGCCCAGTTAATAGCCGAAGAAGGGATCGAGGCGGTGCGCAGCATTGGCGGCGCTTCCTATGCCGCCCTGGTTGACGGTTCGTACGGCCTTGCCCAAACCGGCAGTCCGCCGACGTGGTCGTTCTTGGGGAGTGGTACAACCGATACAACCGATGTATTTACCCGGCAAATAACCATTGCTACCGCCAGTACCAATCGTAAAACGGTGACTAGTACTGTAACCTGGCCTAGTGCGGGGGGCGGCAGTGGATCGGTGACAGTGTCCGCCCGTATTTCTAACTGGCATGCCACCACTAAACTATGGACCAACCCATTGTTAGCCGGCGCCGTAAACGCCACGGGCACGAATGACGCCATTAAGACCGCCTCGGCAGGTAACTTTAACTACACAGTGCTCAATGTGGCCACTACAAATAATTTTATCGTCACCAATATTACTAATCCCGCCGCCCCGACCAGTTCGATATTCTCGATTGCCGGGACCCCGACCAATATATTTGTCGTCGGCAATTATGCCTATGTTACCAACCAGTTAGATACAGCTGAATTACAGGTAGTTGATATTACCAATCCCGCCGCCCCTACGGTCGTTAAAAGTGTCGATATGATTGGTACCGGGAATGGCCAAGGTGTGTATGTCAGCAATGGCTATGCCTACGTCGTGCGGGCTGCCGATGCTACAGCCAGCGCCTTTGAACTAACGATCGTCAACGTGAGTGTACCGGCATCGGCTGCGGTAGTGGGTGGTTACAACAATGATATTGCCATGAATGAAGTTACCGTCATTGGAACGAATGCTTTTATTGCCACCAGCTCCACGACACAAGAAATGCTGGTCGTCAACGCCGCAGTACCAGCTGCCCCAGTACTTCTAGCTACCTATAATCCGGCTACGACACTGGCTGCGACAACTATCGCCAGTTATGGTAATACCGTATTGCTGGGCATGTCCACTACGCTTAGCGCGCTTAATGTTACAACGCCTACGGCGCCGGCATTATACAGTTCATTTACCGCGGCCGGCACGATTAATGACATCGATGTGGACGTCACTAATAAAACGGCCTTTTTGGCTACGGCTAGTACGACCGGTGAATTTCAAATTGTTGACGTTACAACCCCGACCGCTATGACACTCGCCAAAACTGTCGATGTTACCGGTACGACCAGTACGGCAGGCGGCGTGGCCTACAGTTCGACGTACGATACAGTAACAGTCGCCACCGCCTCTGACACACAGGAACTTTTAATTTACTCAAGGAATTAATCATGACACTATACCGCACCGCCAGCCAAGCCGGATATACACTCATCGAACTGCTGCTGTACGTAAGTATCGTCGGCGGTTTGTTGATCTCAATAACGTACTTTTTTGCCATGGCTGCCGAGTCGCGCGTCAAGAACCAGGCAATCGCTGAGGTAAACGACCAGGGTGCGACCGTCATGGACACTATGTTGCAGACGATCCGCAATGCTACTTCTATTACGGCCCCGGCGACCGGTACCAGCAGTCCGACATCGACGCTTGTCGTACCTACCGGAGCGCTGAGTCCAACAATTTTTAATGTAAGCGGTACGGTGTTTGGTTATAACGCCGACGGCGGCATAACTGATACGTCGGATAGTAACACGATGAATGCAACAAAGATTGTCGCTGCTAGTACCGGCACGATCTCGATGCTTTACGCATATATTGGCCCGACGGTTGCCGCCAGCCCGAACAATAAAGCTCAAATGGCGATCTACAGTGGCGCCGCATCGCCGACGACATTACTAGCCAGTAGCGCAAATGTGACGTTGATGGCCGGTACCTGGAATACATTCACGATTCCATCGGTTACCGTTACTAGTGGTCAGACGTATTGGCTGGCATACAACACCAATGGTTTGGCTGCTGGCGACAACGACTTACGCAAGCGTGCCGGCGCCGCGGGTCAGTCTCAATTTACAGCCCAGGCGTTTGGCACCTGGGCTGCGTCATGGACGGGCGCCGCACAAGCTGTGGAATTTTCGATGTTCGCCATGATCGATGCCGCCGGCACCCCCGGTGCATTGCAAATTAAAGAAGGCGCCGGCTCGATTGTGCCGCTCGTCAATAGTAAGGTACGCCTCAGCGGTTTGGTCTTCCGCAATCTGACCAAGGCAGGTACGGGCGGCACCGTACAAGTTACGTTTAACCTTGCCAGAGTTAATCCTGAAAACCGTAATGAATATGATTATCAGCAGACATTCACATCGTCGGCGGAGGTGTCATGGTAAGGCCCCGCCGCGCACCCGGACGTGAATCCGGATACATTGCCCTTATTGCCGTACTAGTGGTGGGCGCCGCGGCAACTGCCATAGCCATCACGCTGTTGACTACAGGCGTTGACAGTCAGCGTGCGGCGCTGATCATACAGCAGGGCCGGCAGGCCCGCGCCTTGGCTATCGCCTGCGGCCAAGAAGCAGCCCAGCAGGTGCACGATAATATTGCCTACAAAGGCACGGGTAATATTACACAGGGGCAGGGGAGTTGCACGTACCTCGTAGCCAACACGACTAGCGTTATCCGTACCATCAACGCTACGGGTACCGTGGGCAATACCGTTAAAAAGGTACAGGCCACGGCAACGATTGGTGCAACCACAGTGACCATTGGTTCCTGGAAAGATGTCAGCATCAATACGCCCCCTACCCCGGCCTTTGTGCAGATCAAAATGAATTCAACGGTGAGCTCAGTGGCGTCTCTCGGCGCGACATTTAACTCGGCTCAAACCGCAGGGGATACCAATGTAGTAATTATTGGTTGGGATAGTGCAGCCGGTACTATAAGCTCGGTAGCCGACACGGCCAGTAACACGTATGTGCTTGCAGCTCCCCTTACCCGCACCGCCGCTCTGAGCCAAGCGATTTATTACGCCAAAAATATTGCCGGCGGCGGGCCGCCGAATGTTACCGTCACCTTTAGCGCTTCTACTGTTGGTCCGGATCTGCGTATGATGGAATATAGCGGCCTGGATACCACAGCGCCATTTGACGCATCGGTATCGGGCGTCGGCCTGAATAACCCCAGTAGTTCCGGCATTGTGAATACTAGTTTTCCCACAGATTTAATCGTGAGCGGGGGCACAACGGCCAACGCCTATACTACTGCCGGCGCCGGTTATACACTGCGTGGTATTTCTACCAACGGCAACATAGCCATGGACGGTGTCGTAACAACTATCGGGCCTTATACCGCCACCGCGCCTGGCAGCGGCGCCTGGGTACATCAGGCGGCAGCGTTCCGCGCGGCAGGCCAGTAATATGCGTGATATACTGAACGGAATAACCGTTAGCGAAAAAAATCTAGGCAAGCAAATTATGAAAAGGGTGGGATACATGCAGCAGGCCAGCACCGCCAGTCGTCGTGTTCAGCGTGGTTTTACGTTGCTTGAAGTCCTGTTGGTTGTGGCCATCATCGCCATTTTGGCTGGCATCGTTATTATCGCCATCAACCCCGGCAAACAGTTAGGCGACAGCCGCAACAGCCGGCGGTCAACTGACGTACTTACCATTCTTAACGCCGTGCATCAGTACGGCCTCGACAACACCGGTATTTATCCGGCTAGTATAACAGCGGTACCAACCGAAATGTGCAACACCGGGGTCGCCCCGGCAACCTGTACGTCCGCCGCCTTGGTAGATTTGAGTATACTGACATCGACCGGTAAATATCTGGCCGCACTGCCGAAAGATCCACTGTGCCCGGCTGGTTGTAATGCCAGTGGTAACGGATATAGGGTTTCCAAAGACGCTACCACGGGGCGTATAACAGTTATGGCTATTAATCCAGAACAGGGGAAAACCATCAGCGTCACCCGGTAGGGGGTGTGCTACAATACATGCATAAAGCATAAACGTTTCACGGTACGCCGTAAGACTGAACGAATAAGTAAGAAAGGGTTGGGGCTATGCTACGTCTAAGGAATATAAAAAGGAGTTCACAAAAAGGCTTTACGCTTTTGGAAGTCCTGTTGGTTGTGGCCATCATCGCCATTTTGGCAGGTATTGTTATTATCGCCATTAACCCCGG
>DASYJQ010000044.1:0-3141 GCA_035996265.1 Saccharimonadales bacterium (SeqCode) | reverse complement strand
GGCCGATGTCATCGAGGTCAACATAGTCGGGGTCAATGTGGATTTTCTTAATCTTCTGTTCGCCGGTAATTTCAACGCTAACTGCGCCGTCACCTTTTTCTACGGTAATAGTTTGCTTCTGTAACTCTTTTTGCAGCTTTTTAACTTTAAGCAGCATTTTGGCTTGATCGAATTTGCTCATCATGTAACTCCTTAACTAATGTATTGTATCAGATCAGGGCTGATCTTTAACGGCAAACACCGCTTTGGTAGCTAGGGCTTGCGGCCAGGCAATAAAGTAGTGCCGCCCGGAGTATATACAGGTTATCGCTACCGCCAGGCTCACCAAGCCGTAGCCAACCGTTTGGGCGATAACATTGCGCGGGAACACTGTCACCCATTTGTCTATCAAAAAGCCGATGCCGCCTGCGGCCACAATATACAGGAACGGTATCAGCACGGTCATGCTCACAGCTCCGCCCAAGCTGGCCAATATCATGCCCGCGCCCAGTATCGTAACCATCAGCCAAAAGCGGCGCAGGCGCGCTTTACGGATATATAGGTAGCCGCCTAAAAAGAACATCGCAGTGGTAAAGAAATCAAGGATCGCCAGCTTGCTGAGCCAATGTTCGGGCTGGACCTGGCCTTGCACAAATAGATGGATGGGTACCAAGGCAATGTTCTTGAGCACCTCTAGGGGCATCGGCCAGCCGGTCGCCGGCAAGCCGGCGTACACTTTGGCTATTTCCGGATGATTATAGATAGCCAGTCCTAGCGGCACCAAAGCAATTATCAATAATAATCCGCCGGCAGTTACCGCCCATAAGTTTTTCTTAAAGTACCGGTCAACCGACTTCCATTGCAGCACAGCGCCCAAGGCGATAAACCATACCATGCCTGGCACATACAGCATAGCGGCTGCCAGTATAAAACACCCTAAGAGCGCTATGCCGCTGCCGGTGTGGCGCAACCATAGATAGCAGGCTACCAGCGCCAATATGCCACAGAGCAATACGTCTGGCACGCCCAAGCGGGCGGTGTGCAGGAACCAAGCCGAGAAACCGAAGAGTAACGTGCCGAATAAGGCCGTGCGTTCGCCGTGCCAGTAGCGAGTCAGAACGTAGAACAGTGCTAGCGTTACCAGCCCGAAGCCGGCCGACACGATACGGGTAATTAATAAATGGTTGTCGGATAGGTATGACAGTAGCCGGACAACAACTAGGTACGGTGCGTTCAGGGGGTGTTCAAATATGTGCCGCCAACCCGTGCTAGCCAAAGTGGTCTGTAATTCGTGTTGGCTGTAGCCGCCGGTAAGCGATCCGAGCTTAAACCACAACAGGCTGCTGAATACGGCAAAAAATACGGCGTATAGTACTAATCGCGGCCAGTTCCCCAGGAGTGTTACTCGGAGTTTACTCAGTCTCATGTTGTTTAGATTATAGCACCCAGGAGGTGTGCAAGGCCTTACCCGTATCTTAATGTTTGATGGTGTCGGTCGCGGTAGCCGCGCCAGCGGCACCGGTGCTCTTGCCTGCGGCGGCGTTGTTGCCCGAGATGTTAATAGGCCCGACATTCATCAGTTTGTTTTCTTTTTCGCGGTAAATCATGGCGAGCTTGCTGTTGGTGTATACCAGGATGTAGTCGCCATTATCGGCTGCCTTAAAGAACGGTTGGTTTTTAAGTTTGGTCTTGTCTTGCACGAGCGCAACTGTTGGCTGCTCGCCGGTCGGAACGGCGTATATTTTGCTTACTTCCTGAACGATGCGGTTTGATGTCACCGATGCACTGCCGCTCGGATTTTTTTTGAGGTTGTTGTACTTAACAAACAACGCTCCGACGGCCACTAACAATACGACAATTAAGCCGCTGCCAGCTAGCAGTACGTTGCGTGTCCCCAGGCCTTTTATGCTTTTCATATAATATGTATCGTACGTAAAGTGCTTACGCCGGTCAACCTTTTAGCTATTCGGCGAATGGAATGTCGTGCTTGGTGTCCAGTGAACGGAAGCGCTGTTTGTCGCGGTCGAAGTAGATGTCGACGTTGTCGGTGGCGCCATGGCGGTGTTTTTTAATAAGGATGGTGGTGATGTTTTTATTTTCGGTTTCGGGGTTGTAATACTCTTCGCGGTAAATAAAGGCCACGACGTCGGCGTCCTGCTCGATCGAACCGGATTCGCGGAGGTCGGCCAGCTGCGGGATTTGCGGGGTGCGGCTTTCCACCGAACGGCTCAGCTGCGACAGGGCGATGACCGGTACGTTCAGTTCGCGGGCGATGCCCTTCAACCCACGCGAGATTTCAGAAATTTCCTGCACGCGGTTGTCGCTCCCGGCAAACTTGCTGCCGCCGCTCATCAGCTGCAAATAGTCGACGATAATCAGCCCCAGGCCATGCTGGTGGGCTTCGCGGCGGGCTTTGGTGCGCATGTCGCTGACGCTGACGCTCGGCGTGTCGTCGATGTAGATTTTAGCCTCACTGAGCGTGCCCATGGCCTGGCCGATTTTTTCAAAGTCCTGGTCGGTGAGATTGCCGGTACGCAGCGCCCAGGCGTCGACGCCGGATTCCATCGACAGCAAACGGTCCACCAGTTGCTCTTTGGACATTTCCAGGCTAAAGAACAATACCGATTCTTTAGACTGCAGCGCGACGTTGTGCGCCAGGTTTAATACAAAGGCGGTTTTACCCATGGCCGGGCGGGCTGCCAGGATGAACAGGTCGCTGCGCTGCAAGCCGGCCAAGACGTTATCGAGGTCTTTAAAGCCGGTGGGGATGCCGCGGATTTTGCTGCTGTCTTTGTGTAGCTCGTCCAAGCGGTCGAAACTGTCAGCCAGAATGGTTTCCAGCGACACCACGCTTTGCTTGATGTGCTGTTGGCTGACTTGGAACAGTCTGGTTTCGGCTTCTTCGATAAGCTCTTTTAAGGCCTTGGATTCGTCATAGCCCAGTTCGGTGAGGTCCTTGCTGGCTTTAATCAGGCGGCGGCGCATGGCTTTCTGGGCGACAATTTCGGCGTATTGTTCAACATGTGTGGCAGTCGGTACGAAGTTGGTCAGTTCGGTCAAATATGACGGGCCGCCAATCATGTCCAAAAATCCGGTGCTCTTTAATTGGTCGGAAAGGGTCAGGACGTCAATTGGGCTGCGGCGCTCATACAACGCGACGAT
>DASYJQ010000043.1:0-1593 GCA_035996265.1 Saccharimonadales bacterium (SeqCode) | reverse complement strand
ACGAGCAGGTAGCGGCCGTCCGGCGAGACGGCGGAAAGCGTGTCGTAAATACCGGGCTGGCCGATCTCCTTGACCTTGCCGTCGAGAGTAACAACCGCGAGCTGCGAGGTCGCGTAGTATTCGAAGAGCTTTTCATCATTCGGGCTTTTTAACATGTCCTGGAAGGTCTGGACCGCGCCCGATCGGCCCGAGGTCTCCTGAATATTAGGGCCGGACGGCGTCAGGTTCTGGTAACCGGGCGCCGGGCCCCTGTTTTTCGGGACCATATTGACGAACAGGCTCTTTTGGTCCGGCATCCAATCGAACTCGCCAAATGCCGTGTTTACATACACACCGGGAAGCTTGCGGCCCTTTCCGGTGGCCGCTTCGATAATCCACAGCTCGACACCGGCGGGCGTAACATTTCCGACAGCCAGGTATTTCCCGTCCGCCGACCATTGCGGCGTGATGATCTGCGCCCCGGCGGGCAGTGTCACAGGGGTTTCCTTGCCGTCCGCGACGTTCATAAACGTCAGTTTTATAGCGTACGGTTGGCGGTGCTGCGAAGTAGTGTTCGGGTTGATCCGCAAGCCCGCCAGTCGGAGCATCGGCTGCGCAAGCTCCGAGATCGGCGGGTAGCGCAGAGGCTCGAGCAGCGCGACGCGGTCGCGGGTGGGCGAGATCGACGTCAGGGGAATGTTCGGTGCATCCAGCACGTCCATCACATTCTGCGGCGGCTTTTGATATTGTCCAAAAAGGCTAACGGGTAAAATTAAAACCGCGATCAACAATAAAATATTCTTTTTCATAATTAGTTAGGGTCTAGAGTAGTTAAGCGATCATAAAGGCTTCTGCCTAAGAAGGCCTAACAGTATTTTATAAAGGTTATCGCGCCGATAATTAAAGCGAAACTCGGACTCTTTCAGATGAGAAAGAAACGAGTCGGCACGAAGACCATTGAACTTTAGCATACGGCGCTTTGCAAAAGACCAGAAGCTCTCGATGCCGTTAATATGATTAGTGCCCGAGGCGAACTGGTTGTCGCCGTGACTGACGCGAAAATGCTTTTCGTAACCGACATCGACCAAGCCGTCATAACCGCGCCATTTATCGGAGTGAACGATCACGTCAGGCAACACGCGCCCCCTGATAATGGCCTGTAAAGTGGCTTTTTGACAGTCGGGAACGATCTCGGTATAGACCCAGCCGTTCCGTTTGAAGATGCCAAAGACGATGGTCTTCCCGGACGCGCCGCGGCCGCGTTTGCCCTTGACTCTTTTGGCACCGAAATACGATTCGTCCACTTCGATCTCGCCGCTGCGGATCGGAGCGTGAAGCGCGCATTCCGCGACCATTCGAACTCGTATTTTTTGAAAGATCGTATTGACGGTCTTTCTCGTTAAACCCGTCAACTCCGCTGTTTTGCTTGCCGTCAGGTCCAACGCAAAATAGCGCAATAACTGGCGGAATTTCTTTTGACTAATTCGGGAACGCCGATAATATCGGTTATGCTGTTCCATTGCTGTAGTTTAGCACTCCTCCAAAGTGCCTTAACTACTCTAGACCCTTAGTTATTCCTTTTACTGGCTTTGCACAAATATTTACCGGAACGCT
>DASYJQ010000042.1:0-15735 GCA_035996265.1 Saccharimonadales bacterium (SeqCode) | reverse complement strand
ATTTCTTGCGCGGACTAAACCCGCTGCAAATGGACGTCTATAACGGCGTCGGCTTCGGCACCGGTGCGGGCACGGCCGGCGATAAACTCAATGACCCGACCTGGCAAAACACTCGTTATAACATGGGCAAGACTCTAAACTACGCAAGCCGTCTGGATCTTGGGCACGCCGTACCCTCAACGACATTGTGTTCGACACAATATTGCCTGGCCAACCCAACTAACGGCAGCGCCCAATTCCTAACCTATAGTCCAAGTGGCGGCAGTTTTACCGTCAACCTGAGCGGCATCACCGGGACGCTGAGCGCCGAATGGTATAACCCGGCAACGCTCGTCTCTACCCCAGCGGGTAATCCGGTAAACGGGGGCGGGACAAGTAGCTTTACTGCGCCGTTCACTGGGCCGTCGGTTTTGTTCCTGACCCAAGTCACTGCGCCAAGTATTAGCTTGAGTGGTGTCACTAACGGTTCGACCGTCAAAGGCAGCGTTAGCCTGAGTGCTTCTGTAACTAATGGCGATGCTGTAGCTAGTGTCAAATTTATGGCCGGCGGCACGCAAATTGGCACAGCCAGCTCATCGCCCTACACCTCCAGCTGGGATACGACAACTATCGCCGATGGCGCCTACCAGTTAACGGCAGTGGCTCTCGACGCCAGCAACAACACGCTGGCCAGCAGCCCAGCTATATCAGTAACTGTAAACAACTATGTAGCCACGCCGGCGGCACTCACGATCACAGCGCCCACCAGTGGCGCTACCTTAGGAGGTACCGTTAATACCATTGCTGCCGACGCGAGCGACAGCGAAGGCATCCAGGATGTAACGTTTTATCTGGATAACACGCAGAGCGGCGCCAGTACCGCGCTCGGTACGGTTACTAGCGCACCGTACCAGGTAAATCTGGACACTTCAGCGCTCAGTAATGGAAACTATGCGGTTCGCGTGGTAGCCCGCGACACCCACCTAACACCCGCAACTCTAAGCGTGCCAGTCGCTATCTTTAACCCGGATGTCACACCGCCCACAGTCAGCCTCGCTAGCCCGGCAAACAACAGCTTGCTCAGTGGCACAACGCCAGTGGCCGCTAACGCCAGCGACCAAAGCGGCATAAGCAACGTCACCTTTTACGTAGACGGCGCGCAAGTCGCACAGCTCACAGGCACGCCCTACACCTTTGCATGGGATACGACGACCGCCGCCGAAGGTTCGCACCAGATATATGCCATCGCCAGCGACACCGTCGGCAACAGTGCGCAAACTACCACAATTACCGTCAACGTCCACAACCAGGCGCCCGGCGTGGCGCTCACCACGCCAACTGGTACGGTCAGCGGCAGTGTTACCCTTGGCGCCACGACTAGCGACACCTATGGCGTCACGAGCGTCAAATACTATTACGGCAGTACGCTCATCGGCGCCGGCGGCAGCGCACCACAATACAATCTCGCTTGGAACACCCTGAGTATTTCTAACGGCACTTATCAGTTGACAGCCGTAGCTACCAACACCGCTGGCATCTCAGCTACCAGCGCGCCGGTCAGCGTAACGGTCAATAATCAGGTAGCGAGCGTCCCCGGACTGCTAGCCGCCTATGGCTTCAACACGACCGGCACGGCTACGTTGGACTCCAGCTCACTGGGCAATACCTTAACCTGCGGCACAGTCTGCCCTACCTTTACGGCCAGCGGTCATAGTGGGGGCGCCTACGACTTCGGCGGCAGTAATAACTATGCAATCGTGCCTAATGCATCGCGGTTTAACCTAACGAGCGGTATGACTGTTGAGTTTTGGATGAAAGAAGCCAGCTGGAGCAAAACCTGGGAAAACATCATTGCCAAAGGTAGTAACACGTACAGCGTTGGCCGCTATGGCAGTAACAACCTGGCGGACTTCTCAACTTCCGGCCTGCTGAACGGCACACTGACTTCATGGGATAATAAGAGTGTGAGCAACCCGGCTAATGGCGCCTGGCATCACGTCGCAGTCACCTGGGATGGGAACAATAAAAAAATCTATGTGGATGGTGTGCTGGAATTGACCTACGCATGGAACCGCGCGCTGCAAACCAACACGCAAAACCTGACGCTTGGCGGCAACGCCCAAAGCATGGTCTCTGAGTACGGCGGTCAACTTGACGATGTTCGTATCTACAGCCGCGCGCTAACTGCCGCTGAAATAACTACCGATAAAAATACCCCCGTTAACTAACGGAGGTTGCGTGGTATTAAAAGGATACTAAGGAATTACACTGGCTGACACACCGGAACTAACATCTGCAGACTCGATGAATGCCTGGTATCGTGCTGCCGAGATTGCCGACCGTTCGCTAGCCCAAGAATTGTTAGAGGGCACTGACCCATACGCTGCCGCCCGGGAGATCGGGTTGCCAACACCGCCAGAAGTCCGTTATGAATCCGTCGGAGCATTCCTAGAACAAGGCGCGGCAGGCATTGCCGAACTGGAGCGCCAGGGTGTCTCTAACTTTTATGTCGGCTTACGACCGCATGACCCGCAACTAGTAAAACACCGCCAATTCGGACTGGCAGCAGAGGATATCTCTACGTATGTCACCGGCGAAATACCCGACGCCGATTATGGGCGGTACGTAGTGCAACTAGCTGAATATGCCCCGGCGCGCTATGGCGCGACAATTATAATCAACGACGAAGGAACGGTTACGCTCGAAATGGTCGACGGCGAAATGGCACGGCTGGCGACCGGCAAGCAAACACCGCAATACACTGTCCATTCCGACCCGTTCACCGGCATTATGCGTTATTCTTTTGATGACGTGGCACTGCGCACCAGCGTATGGCGCGCCATCTCGCGCATACCGTCCGCCGAAGCTGACACAGGCCCGCAGCGACGACTACCTGGCTACTACGAGGTCTCGTTCATAGATCGCGGCGGCCGCTTAACCCCTATATTCTTCGATTACAAAAAGACTGCCATATATAGCAAACCCCGACGGTTTGACGAGGACACGCTCAAGACAGTAGCAAACACCGCTCTAAGCCGGGACACTCTTTAAGCGGGTTTGGACGGATTGATGAGCGCGTTGTACTTATCGACGGCGTTATTCTGCTTGACGCGGATAGCGTCGCAAGTGGCAAGGTCCTTGTTGTACTTATCGACGGCTTCCGGGTCGGTGGTGTCGACTTTTGGCGCGCGGCTTTTTAGCTCTGTGGAGCAGGTGTTGTACTGCTTGGTTAACGACTCCATTTCGGCTTGCTGCCGCTTGATTTGAGCGTGCTGCTCGGAGGGATAGATAGCGCTTACTACTTTACCCATCGGGCCAAGCAGCGTCGCAGCAGACAGTAACAAGACAGCGATACCGGCAACAACAAAAAGTTTTTTACGACGTACCTTTGGAAAATGCTTTACCCTAGCCGACATAGGCGGCACCGGAGCGGCCGGCATTGTGGTCGGCGCTTTAGCGGTACTCGGCACAGCGGCATGCTGGTCGGCGATGTACTTTTTTAGGAGCCGCGAGCTTAGTTTGTGGGCGCCGCCGGCTGTTTTGACAGCGCCAACCAAAAACTTTTTGGCTTCGGCGTCATTGTTGTGGGTGCCGTGGATTAAGGCCTGAAGTTCCAATAGCTTGTGGTACTGGCTGGCGACCACCGGGTCGGCACGGTGCCGGTCGTCAATGGCGTCCAAACGCTTTTGCATTGCCGCTAGCAGCTGCGGCGTCGCGGTATTGTTGTCGATTGCTGCTTCGAGATGTTGCAACATGGGGTCGACGTCGTGGAAAGATGGTTCTGGGAGACTCATATTTTTACTCACTTCACCTTTTTTATTTCTGTGCCTGTTGGTTGCTCTACTGTATAGTATTGTAGCTAAGCATAAGAGATATTACAAATCTACATCATTCAAGAACTCATTTACAGTAGTAATGTACTTCCCGACTTCCTCAATATGGGCCATGTGGGCGCTATCCTCGAACAACACTTGGCGGGGGCTTCTGCCAAAGACTTTGCAGTTAGCTTCCTAGGGTTGGTTATATTAAAAAGAGATCCGTATGTCTATGGATCTCTTTTTTGCTATTCAAATTTGGTTGCGGGACCAGGACTCGAACCTGGGACCTCGTGGTTATGAGCCACGCGAGCTGCCGCTGCTCCATCCCGCGATAATATAGCCCTGTAACTATAGCAAACAGAGGTAATTATGTCAATTACTGGGTCTGCTTACGATTCATGAAAAAATCCAGCCAGGCATTAAAATTGCGCTGGATGGCCGACTGGTGCGCCTGCTTTTTGACGATTTCGGATTCCGGTTTCGGCAGGTCGACGATATGGGCCAGCGCCACAGCACGCGGTACAACCAGCACGGTTTCGCCCTTGGTAGCCAAACCAAAGTCTTTGCGGGCCGAAATCTCTAGGTACTGCGGCGTATTGTAATAATCATTCTGCAGCTTCATGTTGCCGTTCGTCAATTTTTGGACTTCGTTTTGCTGCTGCAGCTTGGCTATTTGGCGCTGCAGGCCGTAATTGGTGTCTATTGCTTTAACACCGCTCCAGCCAATGAGCAGCACGATAAGCAAAAACAATAACAGTCCGATCATGCGCGGATCGCGTAGCTGCTTGAGGTAACCTAAGGCGATATCTTGGTATTTTTTGATTTTTGTTTGCATACGCCCATTACAGTATATAACCAAAGGCCAACTATCTGCTATACTCTCTCTGTTAGCCGATATATCTGGGGGCGTAGCTCATCGGTTAGAGCAGGCGGCTCATAACCGCTTGGTGGTTGGTTCAACTCCAACCGCCCCCACCAACTTGGAAAGAAGTGGCTTTTACCAGCGTCGCGAATGGTTCGCGCCAGTGGTAAACGGCCACTTTTTCGTTATCTACGCGTAGGTTCAAAAACAAAATGCGGCAAAGTACGTCTTTTTCGACCGCAGAGCCGGCTCTCATCTTGTCAGCAGCTGTTTTTACTAAGTTCAAAAACTCGTCTTTAGTGAGCTTAACTTTATGTGGGTCAGCGACCTTTTCTTCTAGCTTTTTGATGTCCGCTTCGAGGGCGACACGCTGCGTTGTGAGCTGTTCGAGCGCATCCATGTTTGGCACATAAGCCGGCGACGACTCAAGCAGTCGACCAACGCTTAGGGCACGCTCGTTGATCTCTTTTACGATATGCGTTAGAGCGCCCCGCTTACTAAATATATCCTGGCGAACAGCTACAATTTTCTCCTCAGTTTGGCCATCAAGCTCAGTGCTGTAGCGAGCGTATGCTTCGTCAGAAAGCTCAAGACGACCGAGAGTCTCATATAACGAATTGAAAATGTGCTTCGCTCGTAGTGACCGCGGTGATCTGGTACAGAGTTTGTTATTGCAACGGTAGGACAACACATATTTACCGCTGCCGGTCTTGTTCTTGCCAACGAGCATATGGTGATCGCTGCCGCATACTGCGCAAAACACAAACCCATGAAGCGGGTAGAAAACCACACGCTCTTTATCGGGCAAGCTCCTGGTGCGACCATAACCGATTGTCTGTACCAGATCGTATACCTCCTTTTCGATAGCTGATTCAAACCCAGGAATGAGCTCACGTAGGTCAACACTCTGGCCGGACTGTAATAGAACACCGTAATAAAAAGGGTCGTGGAACATGTTGCCGAGTGTACTCTTTGTCATGCGAACGGCACGCTGCTTCTGAAGATTCTTTGTAACACGATGGACGTTCTTGGCGTTCATGTATGCAGTTATGGTGTCTAGGCTCTCTCCATCCACACGCATACGCCAGGCTTCTCGCACTACACTCAAAAACTCGTTCGACTCATAAAGCCCGGTCACCTCACTGCGGGTGTAGCCCCATTTGGGAGTACCCGCCGACCTGCCCTCGCTCAAGTTACCCTGCACGCCGCGATTCACTTTATCCGATAAGTCATCAGAATACTGTTTAGAGAAAACAAAAAGCATCCCCAGCAACATCTTGCCATTGGCGTCGTTGCTGAACTGATGACTGTGAAAACAAATGTCTTTCAGTACTCCCTCATCGAGTGAATTAATTATTGCGCCACCCTCCAACATATTGCGTGACAACCTGTCTGGATGCCAGCAAAGGATAGCGTCGTACACACCCGCCTCAATATCGCTAAACATCTTGGCGAACACCGGCCGTTGTCCGGGCTTCTTTGCGGACTTGCTTTCCTTCAAAACCGCAACGACGTTAAGCCCACGCTGCTTGGCGAGCTTTATGCAGTCTTTTATCTGATCATCAATCGAGCGCACCTGACGGGTATCATCCTCGGTGGACTTACGGGCGTATAGTACATAACGCAGATGCAAGGGGTTGTACGGACTCTGACGCGGCATACTGAGAGTTTACCTAGAATTCTATTCGACGGCCATTATTATCCGAGATGGACTTCTCGTTTAGCTTTGCGAGCGGACTATTTACGTTGATCTTTCGCAGTACACCAACAAACGCCGCGAGCCCGCCTTCCGGCGTTTGCGGTACATATTGGCGCTTTTTGCGCTGCGTATTCTTTGGGCGATGACGCACACGGGGCTCCCGCCAAAGCCAAATAAAAAACGACCGTGTATTTGACCTTGGTCAATTACGATCCGGTCGCAAGCATCCCTTTTTTACGCGGGTGGTGTCCGCTACTCGCTGAAGCCTCGCACTCTATCCGTTTTTTACGCGGTCCGTATCCGCTCTAATGTACGAGAAGTTGGTTTGATTGTTAATGCTAGCAATTATAGACGATTTTCGCTTCATTTTCGGCGTAGGATTTACATCGAAATAGTGCCAATTGATAGCAATGTCTAAAAGAGGTCTTTGACCGACACCTTGAGCGCCCTGGCGATTCTGTGTATGTTGCCAATACTAGGATTGCGCTTGCCTTGCTCAATAAAGCCTATATAAGTCCGATGGAGCTCAACAGCATCCGCTAACTTTTCCTGGGTTATGCCTTTTTGTTTGCGGATGTCAGCGAGGCGCTTGCCAAACTTTTGCAGAAACTGTTGTTCGATGTTCACACATACAGTTTGTCGCGAAGCGTCTCTTGACTCTACAGACAGCTTGTCGCATACTACGCGACAGACAGTCACATAATAAGAGGTCATTTCCGTGAAAGAGCAGAAGAAAAACTGGTTCGTCCGCCATAAAGTACTAACCGTAATACTAGCCCTGATAACTGTGGGTGTTATTGCCAGTGCGGCGAGTGGCGGTAACAAATCTACGTCCAGTAAAGATACGCAGTCCAATAAGAGCAGGTCTGCGGCACAAATTGCCAAGGTGGGCGAGACCACTCGTGATGGCAAATTTGAGTTCATAGTGAAAAGCATCGAGTGTGGTAAGAGCTCAGTAGGCCCGAACCAGTACCTAACCAAAACGGCGCAGGGTCAATTCTGCCTGCTCACACTGAACGTAAAGAATATCGGCGATAAACAACAGTACTTCTCCGAAAGCGACCAGAAGCTCCTGAACAGCGCCGGCCAGCAGTATTCACCAGACAGTACCGCCACGCTCTACAACAGTAACAATAGCGATTCGTTCTTGGCACAAATCAACCCAGGTAACAGCGTTGACGGTGTGCTCGTGTTCGATATCCCCAAGGATCAAACACCCACTACCGCCGAACTGCATGACAGCTCATTCTCTGGCGGAGTAAAAGTCAGCCTCCAGTAAGCCCCGACGTCCAGCGTCGCAAAAGATAGGATCGTTTGCGCTTAAGCTAGTTATATTTTATAGCTATGATACAATTCCCTTATGACTGTGCGTCAGGAACTAGAAGCGGCAGCGGCAACCGCGCAAACCCTATCTGATCGATTCTTCAGGTTCTGCGGCAAAACATTACGACGATTGCTAGCCTTGATGATAACCGCAGCGCTCGATATTACAACCATACTGCGGCGGGGTGCGATAACGCTGTTCAAATCACGTGCTAAGATCGTTGGCTTTCTATTGCTAGCTAGCATTATCAACCTATCTGTTGTTGGTATAAATGAGCTCCTGGGATACGCCGACCCAACTAAAACTGCGCATGAGTGGCTTGTAACCCGGTATCACTGGGCGTTCATCCTCGGAGGCGTCTCCTTGGTTGTAGCGCTGGCATGGAACTATGTCTCACCAACCATACGAACAATTTTCGGCAGCTGGGTCCGTGTTGGCTTGTGGGGTTTTATCGGGCTAGCTCTACTCGCGACTAGCCTGATTGGATGGCCTCACACAGAGAACAGCTATCGAAACGGATACGTCGGGGCCGCTATTCTGTATCTTGTGACACTTGCCGTTGTGGCAAAGTCTAGGCCACCACGAAAACCAAAGTATGCGCCCTCCCTTTATGCTGACGATAATCCGAAGCTATATAACGAGTCACCCCCCTTCCAGACACAGGAGCGCGCATTCTCAGAGATCCGCTACCTAATCAGCGGCGGCAAGCCTTCTGCGTTTGTTATCGCAGGGCCCTGGGGCATAGGCAAGACGTTCCTACTTGAGCATGCAAAGGCAGAGCTAACTAACGACAAGCTCATATGTGTGGAATTCGAGCCTTGGCGATATGCCTCTGAAGAAGCATTGATCCGTGGCTTCTTCCAAGATATAAGTACGGCCCTCTCGGACAATATACTCGGAGTCCAGCATATAGTCGGACCACTGACCCAGGCCGCCGAGGGCTTCATACGCGAACATGACGGCTCCGGCTTAATAAGCACTATGTCGGATGCAGTACGCTCGATCAGGAGCACAAGCACGCCCGAGCAACAAATAGGAAATCTGCTAAAGAACGAGGGGAAACGTCTCGTCGTAGTGATTGACAACGTCGAGCGATCCTACGATCCCGAACGAATCTTTAGAACACTGCAGCTGGTTCACTTTGCCCAGGGAATATCCGATGTGCAGGTAGTGTTGCTCTGCGAACTCGAGACCATATTCAGAGCAAGGCCAAAACACTTCGGCGATAACTCAAAAGATGCATCCGAATATCTTGAGAAATTCGCTGGAAAAATCGTAACCGTGCCCAGCCCTAGACCTGCCGAGCTGCGCGGATACCTCACCGACCTGCTTAACAAGCACAGCGCGACCTTTGACGTTGATGAAAACACACTTCCAAACGAGATGCTAGACACCATAAAAACGCCACGAGGCATGATACGAATCTTCAACGAAGTTATTGGCTTCAGAGCAAACGTAGAGGAGGACCAACGATGAGCCTGGACAATCAGCTCGACATCCGCACCAAAGACCTTATAGCCATGGCCGTCCTAAAAACAAAATACTGGGACATTTTCTGGGACATCGAAAAAAATAAGGATCTCTACACGCAAATACGACTAGAGGACCGACGCGCCTCAGTGCTCATGATGGATGATGACGACGAACAGAAGTATCGCAAGCAACACTTTGACAGCCTCTTTGGTGAGCTGGGATATTCCTCGGAAGATATCCAATCTGTCCAGTCTATACTCAATGATACGTTCCCGGGCTGGCGCGACAAACACGCCAGTGACGACGAAGATACTATGCGCGCCGAGAATCGGATAGGCCACCGCGATGTCCTTGATCTTTATTTTTCCTATGGAACCTCACAAGAGCTTTTCAAGAAACGCTTAGAGCAAGTCCGTCGTATCACCGACCACGCCGGCAAAGACAGCGAAAAGACACTCATGCGCAAATTACGTGAGTTTACCTCCTACGTTACTAGTGATGAAGAACCCGGCAGCATCGCGCGCTTATTTGCTCGTCGCCTACTACGCACCCAGAGTAATAAGAATAATCAACTACTTATATGGAGGCACTGGTTACGCGCTTATTTGCAGTATGGCGCTGGAGCGAACGACGGGACTAACTCAGTGATCGCCAGTATCCTCTCTGGAGCGAACGACGCGATACAGCGCAGTGCGCCGGTCGGCTCGTCCAGCCAAGCAAGAATAGACCAACACAGAATAGAGCTCGCCCGCTGGCTTTTTGAAGATATAACCAGTTATCTTAAGGACCCTTACCCTGGGCTTCTTATGCTTCTTTTCATGCTTCCCGCAAGAGGTAACCGGTTCTTTGAAGAGTACATGAATAACGGCGGCCTCGTTGAAGTTTTTGAAATAGTATTGGGTTATACCGATGGATACTTCTTAAATCCAGTTAAAAAGCGCAACATTTTCCAAGAATACGAATGGCCGTACTGGTCGTTCGTTCTATATCAATGGAGCCTCAGCATAGACGCCAGCAACGGCAACTTCAACAAACTGGTCCCCAGCGCGCACGTGCGACACAGGAAGGTAAATGACTACGTCTTTAGCTTGCTAGATGGCGACCCACGGCTAACTTACCAGTTTGTGCGTGAACAGTTTTGGAGCAACGAGGGCTGGTCCAGCGAAACGTACGAATGGCGCATAGCAAGCAAGATAGCACAGTACAACAACCCAGACGATATCAGCTCACTTCTAGACGTCGTCGAAAAAGCAATGAACGGTGCTCGCCTTTCGCGCAGTCAAAAAGAGGAGCTCCAAGAATTTCACAGATTGCTATCACAATTCGGCGAGAGATCTACGAGCCAATAGCAACAACCTGGCTATGCTTGCAACCCAAGCCGTACTGTGGGCGACGCCGGTAGTATGCCCTTGTTGATTTTGGCCGGCCCTAGGTTGGCCCCTGCCCATACGCAGGGCCCTGCACGTTCAAAACACGTCACGCTACCATGTTTAATAGCGGTAATTCAGCTCGCTCGAGGTGCTGGCGGCAACCTGCAACTCCTTGTGCCACGCCGGTCCCGGATTGTTCACAAACCACTGCGCCAGATCAGCCATCAGAAGTTCAAAACTTGTAGCTTCTGCCCCACCACGTACAAGCAGTATCGAAAAAAATAGAGTTCCTACGGGCACCTCTGGAACGTGTATATTAGGCTTATGAACAAACTTCAACGTGAATCAGGTTTTAGTATAGTTGGGCTCGCGTTGGCCGTTGTTATTGTAGCCGTGATCGGATTTATAGGTTGGAAGGTGTATCAAGGCGTCACCGATCGATCACTCTCGCATACTAAGACGCCCGAAGCTGCTTAAAAAACGTCAGCGGCAAAGACAGTAAATCCTTACGCAGGCTGGGCGACATACACCGACACAGACTATGCGACTGCTTCGGGCGTGAGTATTAAATACCCGCCCGATTGGCAAATTAGTGTGACGCGCAATAAAAAAGTTGGCAACACTGCTAACCCTACGGCGACCATTAATTTAAGATCAGTGAACCTTTCAGCCCCTTACGCAACTCAAACTCCTGAACAAGAGTGGAAAACATGCGCGACAGCCATCTCTGGCGATGCCTGCGGTGCCGCGCCTGACGACAAGATAATGAGCGGCCATACAACTACTATCAATGGGCTTGAAGCGTACGAAGCGACTGCACAAACTACGTCAACACCCATTTACGCATACTATGTAACTGTAATACGAAGCAATCACATCAACCCCGGTGGAGACGGTATACCATTTGATGAGTTCACAATGAGCGCTGGCGACGTGTCGAAACTTACAATCTTCGAAAAAATTATGGCTAGCGCAACTTTTGTAGATTAGACAGCTTGGCGGTAGTCTTCTAAGTATGGCCACGTTCGATCGCAATTTCGCTGGAACTTCACCTCAGCCTAAAGTGGTCTCGACCAAAGAAAGAAATGGTTCTTTCCGTAGGTAAGGGCCGCTTTTTTGTTGCCTACGTATAATTCGTTATTATTTTACAACACGCTACCTCTGTTATGGAGCTCTTGTATGCCGAGGTAACCAAGAATATTATTGCGCCGACATCAAAGAATACTAAGTACAGGAGGCCGATGCAAAGATCTAAACTACAGGCCCTTGAAGAGGTCTTCTAACCGGATATGTAAAGAGTTCGCTATTTTGAATAACGTTGAAATGGTTGGTTTACGGCGGCCTTGCTCGATAAAGCCAATGTGCGAGCGGTCTATATCACTAGCAGCGGCGAGCTGTTCCTGTGACATAGCGCGCGCTTTGCGGGCTACGACAATGCGGCTGCCAAGCTCTTTATAGACGGCGTCAACAGATTTCACTTTCACCCTGCCAGCGTATGGCTTGCGAAAGTATGCAACCACTGACAAATGTAATCAAGCATGTTATATTGCTGACATATGTAATAGACAACATAGGAGGGCCTAGGTAAATAGGTACGACGCGTTCTATTATTAACATAAGGAAAATAGTATCTATGACTAGACAATCAAAAGGCTTTTCGATCATCGAGCTCGTTATCGTCTTAGCGGTCGTTTTGGCTGCTGGGCTTGGCGGGTGGTATGTATGGCATGAGAGCCAGCCGGCAAAGCAGTCGAGTAATAAAATTTCTCAGATTAGCCAAAACAAGAGCACCGGAGAGATTAAGCAAACTGATCCCTATGTCGGCTGGCAAGCCTACAGTAACTCCGCTTATGGAGTTAACCTTAAGTACCCGGCAGATTGGAAACTTGATGAAGGCTCGTCTGGTTCCCCAGACTCGGCCACGAAACAAGAATACGCCATAAGTCTGAAGCGCAATGAGGAAGTAAAGTACAACAACACCGTAAGCATCGAAATACTTAACGAAAAGTTGAGCGATGCAGAGGCGTGGTATGACGCCTACTTTGCACAGTCATCGTCAAATCATATCACCAGGTCCACCGACCAACTCAAAGGTAAACAATCCGTCCAGTACGCAGTCACTAACTCTGGCGTAGAAACCAAGCTCTATCTTTTCAGCGTCGGCGACAAGACCTACCTTTTTAGTAGCATCAACGAAGAACTAAACACTCAAACCGACTCTGATTATTGGGCTAAATTTGGCCTTGTCTTCGATTCGCTACAAATTAATTCTTAGCTCGCACTAACTGTCTTCGTCTTCTTAGAAATTCAAATCTAATAACAACACACCGCATTTACATATGCGGCTTAGAAAGAGTATATGAACGAACTAGCTCCCTTAGGGGAATTTGAGCAACAGTCAGCCATTGGTGTTGCGGAACGCTTTCGCCAAATGGCATCTGAATTACGGACTGACCTTGGTCGAGCAGCAGCAGCTGGACTACTCATTGCTGGCGGCGCATTGACTGCTTTTACGGCTGAAGAAGCGGTTGATTTTACGCCAGCGTACGCAACAGATGCGCCAGAGGCACTGATTGGAATGCCGTTCGCTGGCAAGTGGGCGTACAATGCTAATGTCAATCCGCCATATACTGATGTGAACTCTAGCCATCCATCGGTTCATGAGGCATATGGGTTTAACTGGGCAACTGACCTCTATGCCGCCCAAGACACAGACATCAAAGTGTACGGGAGTAGCGCTCAAGGTCCAGTGACATTTAAGCGTAGTGCCACGACAGACACATGCTCACAATACGGCGCGAACATTGCCGGTCAAGGCGTGACGTTCGATGTGTTAATCAATAACACTAAGATTGGGGAGGTTAAATACGACCATATCGACCCCGAAAATGTAGGCGACAACCCAATCGCTAGCGGTACTAAGATTGGGGAAGTAACCAGCGAAGCATTACAGTCAACGTGTTTCCAGGTTCGCCATACGCACGTCCAATTCAAAAACACAGTTAGCAATTATTCCTGTTACGCAGATCACGGAAATCCGGGAGTATCACTCAGTGCCAACGATCACCTGGGGGTATTAGGCTCACCTAATACTAATGCGAAGGAGGCGTGTGCCACCATACCAGACACTACACCAACCGCGCCGCCACCTCCCCCACCGCCACCATTAAACCCTTTCGTCATCCGCCAAGGCAACACTCTAAACGCCAAAGCCAACCTGACCGACACATGGACGACACTAATAAACACTGCTTCGGATGTTCAGGCGTCAGAACAACGTATCGCCATTAGGGATACTGCTGGCAATATTGAGGCCAAAGACGGTCTCTACGGTACCTGGCTCACCGAGTCCGGCCCTGCCGACCAGTACGCCATTACGCCGAACGCACTGGTCATTCGTCAGGGCGGAACGATTCTTGCTAAGGCTGCGCTCGGTGACGGCTGGACGACTGTAGCTCTTAGTGGTGCCGTCGATATGCAGGTCGCCCGTAACCGCATCGTCTGGAAAGATAGCGGCGGTACGCTATGGGCAAGGGACGGCGTAACCGGCACTTCTGTGGCCGAAACAACGGGTGTGAGCGAGTATGATGTGTCTTCCACTGTGCTTCTCGTTCGTCAAGGCAATACGCTTAGCGGTAAAGCTAGCTTGACTGACACCTGGGTTACGCTCAGGACCGATGCCACTGACGTCCGGGTGTCTGCAAACCGGATTGCGGTCATGGACACAGCTGGTAATCTTGATGCAAAAGATGGGTTGTTCGGTAGCTGGTATACCGAAACGCCGGGCGTTGGGCAATACGCCATTACACCTAACCTGCTTATTGTTCGTCAAGGCAGCAATCTGATAGGCAAGGTGGGGCTGGCCGACACATGGACTGGCCTTGGCGGCGGTGCCGTCGATCTCCAAGCAGCAGGTAACCGGATTGCGGTCATCAACACCGACGGTAATCTCGTCATAAAGGACGGACTTTATGGCACCTGGGTTACGGAAACTTCAGCCCCTAACCAGGTAGCCTTGGCCTCGGTCGAGTAGCGCGCAACACGTATTGTGGTTAAGACGCGAAACCGGGGAAGTACTTGCGCAGGCCGTACAGCAAGCCTGGCGTAAATGCTTCAGGGTGCTTGGCAATTTGAGCTTTGAGCTCGGCTGGCGTAAACCATTGCAGTTTGCTTACCTCCTTGGCCTCGGGCTGCAGCACAACATCATGCGGCACATGCGCTACGTACACACGTTCAAACTGGTTAATAGTTCGAGCGCCATCTTGGTGGTTGGCGCGATAGGTGCCCAGCGTAGTAAGCGCTACATTGTGCAGGCCGATTTCCTCGGAGATTTCGTTGGCTGCGGTTTGGTCGTAGCTCTGGCCCTCATCCACATGCCCGCCGGCCGCTTGATCCCAGCAGTTTGGATAAACTGACACATCCGGCCCACGGAGCTGCAACAGCATTCGCCCGTGATCGTCCTCAACAAAAATAGCCGCGATGCGGTGGTACAGTCCTTTTTGCAATACCTCAGCCAGCATCGCCGAACCTACCTCGTTGTCATTCTCGTCTACCACAACAACTGGCGGGTATGCCATTACTGCACTACACGGATTCTGGAAAAATTCTTACCCGAAAGACCGGCGAGTTCAATGGACTCCCATTCGAACTTCGCCGCTTTAAGCTGCTTGGGCGTGAGAACCAATTCGTTAAAACTGTCGCCTGACTTCTCTAGCACGCCAACCGCTGCCCAAAACTTAGCGTAAGACCGTTTGGTGCTGCCCACCGCAACCCAGCCGGAATAAACTGTAGGGCACGCCATGACGAGTGCCGGATCGTTAAAATACCCGTGCATAGTGTCCGTCTCTTCAAGAGCCCTGTGGATGAGTTCGGTCTTTTCGCGCCACAAGGGGTCGTCGGTTTGGCCCGGTAACGGCCGGACGTTTAGTTCTGTTGCAGCTTTCTGTTGCTCGCTTAACTTTGGGAGCTCGCCGCCATTAGCCTCAAGCACGCGCTGCTTAGCGACTTCAAGCTCTGCCAGGTAGGCGTCGTAGTCAGGATATTCTTCGGCGTACCGACGATATGTCACGCTCACGCCTTTTGGTATGTAAGGCTTCATCCAATCCAACATCGCCCGGAATGTTGCAGAGTACTGTTCGGCTTCGCTACGAGGTATGTTGTTGAGCGCTTCAACCGCGATATCTTCGGAATAAAAATCGAGCCGTGCCCCG
>DASYJQ010000041.1:0-38762 GCA_035996265.1 Saccharimonadales bacterium (SeqCode) | reverse complement strand
CAGGGGTAATGTGTTTTCCTCACCGGTGTTGTTGTCGTCCGTAAGCTCGTCGAGCGGGGCGCCGGCTTCCATAAGTTCCAGGCCCTTGATCTTCGGCATCGATGCCTGACCGATGTGACCCTGCATGCTGCCGATGATGTTGGCCGTGTTGAGCAATAAGCTTTGAGCCTGGGCTTCGCGCTGGGCCCATATTTTTTGGAAAGCGATTTTTTCTTTGCTGATCTGCAAAGCCATATCCTGGTAAGTCTCGACCATGGATTCCACTTGCTGGACGAATTCGTGGCTGGTGACAAAGTTAAACAAGGCGTCGGCTTTGGTGCCGCGGTTTTCTCCGAGAGCTTTTTGCATGCCTACATCTAACAGCCCTTTGCGCAGCAGCGTGCCGAGAATAATGGTCAGTGCCGGTTTGCAAACCCACACGCCATTTAAATGCCCCATGTCTTCGGTAACTTGTTTGGGCATGATTTCGGTAACAATGACCGGAATGTTGGCGCGCTCGTTGCGCAAGTCTTCTTTAAGTTTGGGTATCCAACCGTCGGTCCAGTTTTTGGTGCGCTTGATCTCCCACAATATAACGCCGCATGCCGTGCCGCGGGTACTTTTGACGGTGTGCTTGATGTCGCCGCCGCGCACGCCCTTGGCCACCGGCTCGATATCGTCGTCGCGGAAAGCGTTACCGAGCGCTTCTTCGAGGTCGAGTTCCATGATTTCGCCCTGCAATTGCTGCGAGCCTTGGGCGGCTTTGCGCTGGGCTTCTTCCAGCGCTTTTTTGGTGTCGCTTAGTTTCTTTTCTTGCTCGGCCAGCAGCAGGCGGTATTTTTCGTCGGAAGATTTCGTGATTTCTTCGCGGATTTTGTCTTGCTCGATGCTGAGCTTCTTTTGCATTTCCAGCTCGGCGTTTTCTTTGGCTTTCTTTTCTTCGCGCAGCGCCTGGGTCAGTTCGGTGAGTTGTGCGGTCAATTGCGTACTATTTTCCTTGGCATGCTCGGCATCTTCTTTGAGCGATTTAACGAGCAATTCCTGCTCGCTGGCTGATTTTTTCTGCTGGCTAAGTAATTCGGATTCCAGTTTCTTTTTGGCTAGTTCGATTTCGGCGGCAGCCTCTTGCTGGAGGATTTCCTTTTCGCCGGCCAGCCGCTTTTTGGCGGCGGTTAATGCGGCTTCGGTATCTTGTTTGGCTTGGGCGGCGGCCTCGGCTTTGATTTTTTCCAATTCAGCAGCATGCTTCTGGTGTTCGGCTTTTAAGGCCTGCTCTTCAATCTGGCCCTGCAAGGCCGAGCTGATCTCAATCTCTTCACCGCAATTACTGCATTTGATGGTATTCATAGTCTTTGTAGACTACAGCAGACCAGCGCGGGCTGACAACCCTAGTCTTTTATGATCAGGCCGAGCTCCAGCGCCAGTTGCGGCGCCACGGCCGCCAGCTGCATGGAATCGACGGTTAGGCCTTTAAGGTACTCCCAGCCGCGGATATCGATGAGCTGCGACGTGCGGGCATCGACGTTTTTGACGCGGGCATGGCCGAATTCTGCGCGATCGAGCGTGCAGCCCTGGAATTCAATGTCGTGCAACTCAGCGACCTGAAAGTCGGTCTCGGCCAGCATGCAGTTTATAAACCGCACGCGTGTTAGCTTGGCGTAGCGGAAGTTAGTCATGTCTAATTTGCAGTCTTCAAAGGTGACATCTTTGAGCGTGCCGCGGCTGAGGTCAGTGCCGGTCAGGCGCCCACCAACAATCCGCGCCCGAATAAACGAGGCATTGGAACAGCGCGCCGCCGACAAATCGCAGGCCCGCAGTTCGCTGTCGGTGAGGCTGAATCGTTCCAACTTAGCTTCGGCCAGCACGACTTTTTCGAGTATAGATTCATCGAAGCCCAGGTTTTTAACCATGATGCCGGCAGCGTCAGCGGATTGCAAGTAGGCTTGCTCCAGCGTGGCTTCGGCTGCAAGCTTGCTGACGTTTATCAGTGTCAGCGTCGATTTGTCAGCTAGCTTCAGCGCATGTAGTTTCATCACACCTATAGTAACAAGTAGTATCTAGGGCTGTGAATCGATTTTATGCTGATGGACTAATAATGATGCTCTGTAACTGCTCCGTGAGACACCTCCATCCTGCAACAGTTGGCTCGAAATTCGAATTAACAGATCCGCCCATGTCTTGAGGGATTCATGCTCGGGGTGAAAGTCAGCATACAGGCGCTGGACGGCATTAAACGTCGCTTCAGAGATGACCTGCAGGTCCTGCGGCCTGATGGCGTACATTGCTACTGCGTCGGCGATACGTTCGGCGTGGTCGCGATCTTTACCGAGATCCTGTGTCGCTTGTACGTAGGCGGTTATATTCACGTCGTCGGAGGCAATTGTGTTTTCCCAATGTTCCAAGGCGCTTGCCGGCAGGAGCGAGTGGAAGGCATGCGCGTATTCATGCGCCACGTAATAAAGTATGCAATCTTTGACTTTCGCTTCAATCAGGTGCGGAGGTACCCCTTGCTTGGCCAGGCTATCAACATATTCCTGGGTACATTCGACCGATATTACTATAGTCGATTCCCCGCTGTCACTCATCTTAAGGATGCCAGCTGGGTTAAAAGGTTGCGCCAGCTCTTTTTCTTCGTTTGTAAGGTTGCGGAATTCAATCTTTTTGACCTGCTGAATAGCTATGGGCGGTATGTTTTTTTCGATGAAGCCGCGTATTACAGATTGGTCGGGCATATGAGGGATCTGCCAGCTGCCGGTAATTTCGAGAGCATCGACAAGCGGCTTAGCCTCTATCTGCCGGGCCTCGGTTGTATATGTTTCGTAGAATTTTGAGTCAGTGCCGGTTTCCACATAATATGATGGCAGGTCCGGTAGTTGTTTTTCTATATACTTTTCGATAGCACTGGCTAAGAGTGGATTAGTAACATCGGACTCGCCGGAGCTGTCGCTCGCTATGAGCAACATTGTTAAACGACGGAACTGCCGACCGAGCAGGCTCATTTTGGGTCCGTCGGGGCTTATCCATAATCCGTAACGGTTGTTCAATGTGGCGGTGCGGTGCAGCATATCATGCACGGCGTGTAAGAATATATTGGCCTCATCGTCCATACGCTGCGCTTCATCGTCGCTAAGCAGAGCTTGCCTACCGCGTAACAATAGACCGTTTTGGTCCCATTGCGTTTCGTATCCGGCAAGCGTTTCGCCGACGTGTTGCGCTTCCTCAACGCTCAACATATTCCCTTCGCGCCGGGTCCGCCGGGTAGTCATAAACAATAGCGATTGTTCGTACAGAGTGTTGGATTTTTCGGAATCCTCTACGCCTGTTGGCGTTTCCTGTGCTACGGCGGCTACGAGGGCGTCGTAGTCTAGTCGTTGCTCGATTTCTAATAGGTGTTCGCCGAGGTTCTCATTGGCGGCAGTTTCGCTTGTCGCTGCGAGTTCGGCGGCAAATTCCGGCCCAAACTCCTGCAACAGTCCATCAAAGATTGGAGTGTTACCATATGGGGTCTCGGGTAAATTCTCTGCCATAGTGGATCAAGATAATAACAAAAAATGTAATGTAATGCAATATGTACATTATTTTGTCAATAAAATGACTATTTTTTTATCAGGCTGGTGAACACAACGAGGCGTTCGGTAAAGTCATTGGCGTTTTTTAGCAATGTGCCGCTGCAAGTCATGAGGTTGAGGCCTGGTTTGCCGGGTTCGGCTGGAGTCAGCACGGCGGCCATATCGACTTTGCCGGCCGGGTACACGGTAGTGCGGTTAACTTCGTAGGTGAACAGCTTGCCGTCGCCGCGCTCCACGGTAATACGGTCGCCCGGTTTGAGTTTTTTGAGGTCGTAAAAGACGCCGCGGGCTTTCCAGGTGGAAACGTGGCCGTATATGAACATCGCGCCGCTCTCTCCCGGTTTGGCGCTGCCGTTATACCAGCCGGTGTCATATAAATTATCCGGCGTAGCGATTGTACGGTTTTTTATAAGCCCGAGCGGCTTGATGCGTGTTTGCTGTACGCCGATGGCCGGTATGGCGATGTATTTTGGCAGGCCGGCCGAGACCGTGTAATTGGCTATGCTGCTCGCCGTGGGCTTGGCAGCCGAAGGCATTGGCTCGCCTACGCCGTACGGCTTACGAATGTTTGGCGACGGGTCCTTACCAGAGAAGATTAACCCGTAGAGCGGTACCAATACGCCGACTACGATAAGTATGGTAGCAATGCGTAGAATTACCTTGCGGCCCGGCTTATGGATTTTTGACATCTATGTATAGTAACTCAGCGCCCTGCCGGGGGCTAGCTTTACCTGGTGGCACACCTACAAGATTTCGTATATGCTTATAGTATGAACATAATATGGCGACAACTGCTACAACCTGCTCGATGGATCAAGCGGCAACCGCTGCTTGCCCTGCTGGCTATGGGCGGCGCGGTACTTGTTGGGGTGACGGCTGTGGTGGTTTTTGTCTTGCCACATGGCAACAGTCAACAGACTGGTTCTTCCACGAGGTCATCCGGACGGGTGGGCGGCGCGTCAACGTCTAAGTCGTCTTCTAATGGCACGTCATCAACGAAAGATGCGCTTAACGCCACCTCTCCAGCCGCACATACGCCCGCCGCTGCCAATCCGGCCCCCGCGCCGCCGCAGCCGACGCCATCCAGCGTGTTGGGGCTAACTGGCTGGCGCTTGACGCTGCCTGTCGACACTGCCCATAACGGCAGCCCGGACGAGATCGACCAGCCGGAGTTGGCGGGTTTCGTGTCGTCGCCATATTTTGAATTAACGCCGGCTAAAAACGGCGTCATATTCCAGGCCAACGCCGGCGGCGCCACCACCAAAAATTCCGGCTATCCCCGCTCTGAACTGCGCGAAATGACCGCCAACGGCGCTACCGAGGCCAGCTGGTCAAATGCTACGGGCACGCATACCATGGTCGTGCGCGAAGCCATCACCCACCTGCCGGCCGTCAAGCCGGAGGTTGTCGCGGCCCAGATCCACAACGCTTCCGACGACGTCATTATGGTCAAACTTAGCGGTAACCATTTGTTTGTTGAGGCCAACAGCAAGAATATCGGCGACCTGGACACCAATTATGCGCTAGGCACGGTGTATACCATCAGGATTGTGGCCGGCAACGGCCGTATTCAGGCGTACTATAACGATGTTCTCAAAGCCGATTACGCCAAGAGTGGTTCCGGACTGTACTTTAAGGCCGGTTGCTACACCCAGTCTAACGTCAGTAAAGGCGATGCCCCGGACGCCTTCGCCCAGGTGATTATTTATAGCGTGCAAGTCTCACACGTGTAACAGGCGGTAACTTAGTACTCATCCTCGGGGAATTCTAACCCCTGGTCACGCCAGATTTGTAACAGCGGTTCTATTTCGCCGTCGCCAAAAGCTGCCCTGTAAGCGTCAAAAAAGCGGCGCCCGGACAGTTCCGGCAACTGATGGTGAGCGTTGCGGAATAGACAGTGGCTAGTAGCGAAGAAACGGGCAGTCTGAGGCGCGTCGCTTTGCATTTCATACTGTTCTTGAGTGCCGTAGTCTATGAAGGTAAAGCCCGTATCCTCGCTGTAGAAGATATTGTCCGGTGCATAATCGGGGAATAAGCCACGCGCCGCGAGTTCCTTGCACGTCTCCATTAGCTGGTGGTAGTGCTCTGGCGGAATTAGTTCTATCTCGATATACCACATTTTTTGCAGCGAGCTGCCCGGCGCCCGCTCACAGACAACCGCCCCGCCGTTTTCTTCGGTAGCGGCTACGATTTGCTCCAGGCTGTTCACGCCTAAGCCCCGCTGTAATGGGATTATGTAGTCGGTGCGCGCGGCATCGGGGGCGGGTGGCACCGCCCCGCCCTCTTCGTCTTCATATATAACGCGCGGCATTTTTAGTATTTTACCGTCCGGTGTGTCAAATATATGGCAGGTGCCGCCGGAGGTTACATAACCGGCTATATCACGCGGCTCGACGCCATCGGCCAACCGGGCGTCAATGTCGTCCATTTGCGCCTGGTATGGTTCAAATTTTTCTAGTAAGGATTCATCTACTTGGTCAGTCACTTCGCCCCAGCCCGCGTTGTCGACAAGCCCGGCTTGTTCAGGCTGCGCCATATAATCCGGTAAACGCAGGTCTTGCGCGACCCACTGCTGTCGTAAAATAGCAGTGTCTTTTTCGCCGAAGGCGGCCGCATATGCCGCATAAAAGGTTTCGGCTGACGCGTGCAGCTCAACACTGTCGCCTCGATTAAAAAACATAACCGGGTTAGTGGCGACGTCGCGGGCTATCTGGGCCGGATCCTGGGGCGGCCGGTCTGCCGAACCACTCCGGGCACGGTAGTCTATAACGGTAAAGCCGGCTTCCGCGCTGTAAAATACATTGGCCGGTGAAAAGTCGTGCTGTATCTGACGTGCGGACATTTCTTTACAAGTCGCCAGCAAGGCGGCGTAGTGCTCCTGCGGTATGGCGTCCATTTGTTCGGCTGTTAAGTCATATAGCTTGTCCCCCGGCGCCCGCTCACAGACAACCGCCCCGCCGTTTTCTTCGGTAGCCGTCACGATTTGCTCTAAACCGGCCACGCCCATACCCCGTTGTAATGGTCTGATATATACATCGCGGGCAACGTTTTGTGAGTACAACGACGGGTCTTCCTCAAAGACACGCGGCATTTTTAGCACCTTGCCGTCGGGCGTCTCGTAAACATGACATGTCGTGCCGGAGTCGATATACCCGGGAATTGCCGCCGGGTCCTCGCCTTCGGCCAACTGAGCGTCAATAGCATCCATTTGCGCCCGGTATGGTTCAAAGCTGGGCATGACGGTTTCGCCGGGCGATGCCGCTGCTGCCGGCGTTTCGATTGACGTAGGTCGCGGGTCTTCGACGGCGGCATGAACAGCTACGCTGGCCGGTGTCGGTTCATTCTCCTCGGTCGCGGTTATGTCCAGATCGGCGACAATGCTTTCCTGGGCCGCCTCTAAATCAGTATTGTCAGGGGCGTCCTCGTGCGCAGTAATTTCGATGTCGGGCATGACGTATGTCGGCGGTATTTCTGCACCATTAAAGTCACTGCCCCGGTGTTGTTCTGGGTGAAGATTGTCCATTCAGGGTGCAGTATAGCAAATTGGTGTTTTTATGTTTATTTTAAGTTTGGAAGGGGGCGCTTTAGACCGACTGGAGATTGTCGGTAGTTAAAGCGGTATAGGTTGTGTGATTTTCCTAGAATATTGTAGAATAATATATCGTCCGTATACCTAAATTTTGTCGTAACAGTTCAGTATAAAAATTAACGGAGAGCTCCCCTTACTAATTAGTCGTCTAGGGGTGTGCTGATCAGTATGTTACTGTGATGACTACTGAAGAACCTATGAACGATTTTCCACAAGAAACATCTGCCGGTGCGAGAGGTAGTAACATGCGGCCTACCCCGCTATCGGTTTTCGGGTACCCTGCACCCGAGATTACAGCGCACGACACGCCTTTTGAAGACGATACGACACTCACCGCCGCTGATGACGCCGAGCTGGACATAACTGCTACCGAAGAATCCGAAGACGAGCCGACACCGGCCAGCGTAGCTGTTCATGCCGCCGTCGAAGACCCGCGGCCCCGTGAAGCGGAACGCCTTGAACCCGAGCCAATCCCGCCGCCCGCAGACGCCCAACAAACCGGCGAGGGCGCCAAAGATACCAATACGACAGTCGAACAAACGCCGCCCGCACCGGAAGCCGAGCTGGACGTGGCCGAGGCCGAACGCCTGCTGGGCTACCCGATCGCCCCGACGCCCGGCTTGCCCGAGGGCGAATACGACGAGCGCCGGGCTATCGCTGAAAAGGCCCTGCGCGCTAAAGACGCCCTGCGCGATGACATGGCGCGCGCGGCTAGCGCTGCCGGTATAGATATTCCGTCCGAAGAACTGGCCGCCTGGCAGCCGAACGACGCCGAGCTTGACGCTATTCACGAGCGCCTCGAACCTGACCGTATCCGCGCCCGGATGCTGGACGGTTACGCCGATTTTATTGCCGACGGCAAGGCCACGACCAACGCCGAGGGCACGCCCTTGCGTCCGCACCAACAAGACATGGTGAAAGACATCGGCTATTTTATGTTATGCGCGCCGCCAACGACACCGGAAGGCGGTAAGGCCGGGCACATCAATGGTCCGCCCGGAATCGGCAAGACCGGCGTGATCAGCGCCGCCTGTGCCGGCATGAAGTATAACGAAAACCCCGACGAACCGGTCCGGATTATCGTCATTGAGAACACCATCAACGTTATGCACCAAACCCATGGCCAGGACGGTGAGCGTGGCTTTGGCAAGTTCGCCCCGCACCTGGACGTCGGCTTGCGCTACACGGATGGTAAAACTATAAAGGAAGTCACCCTTATGCCGGCCGCGTCGTTTAACTACCTGATGGAGCGCGGTGAAATGCCGGCCGCGCATGTCGTTATCGCGGACGAAGGCGACGTCTATGCTTCCGGCACGACGGGTGACTATTTACGCGAATACAGCAAAGACAAAATATTGCTTGGCCTGAGCGCCACCATTGACGATGCCACCCGCGAACTCATGCCCTACGAGATATATAAAATGAGTGTGCCGGAAGGTATCCAGGGCGGCTTGCTAGCACCGACGACCGCCGAGGTGCTTCGCGTTGAGGCGAACATTAATTATGATGCCTTACCCGAAGATCCTGCGGCGCGCCGCGAAATAATCGAGGCCGCAGAGCTGCGGGCCCGCATCGAAGATATGAAACCACGTGTCCGCGCCGATATTGAGGCTGGGCGGGGGGTACTCGTCCGCTGCCCGGCCGGTAATGATATTGATGTTGCGAAAGTTTTAGCCAAGGAATTACGTGAGATGGAAGTGGTGGTGCCTAACGATGGTACCTGGCCGGCGGCCTTCAGGACCATGCCCCGGCAGATCCGGGCCATGGAGATTGGCGGTAAAGCGCAGCAGACTACTGCGCCGGGCCAGCGTTTGCAGCAGGCAGCGTTTAAACGTTTCGACGCAGGGACGATCGATGTATTCCTAACTGTGAAAGCAATCGGCCGAGGTAAGGATAATCCTCTTATCAAATCGTTTTACGATCTCGATACCGGCGGGTCATGGCGCGACAAGCACCAGGCCGCCGGTCGTGCTTCCCGGCTGACGTTCGACGAAAGGGGGAATCCCGTTGAAGCTCATCTTACCAGCTACTACGACCCGCGTCGACCCGACCAGTATACCGGCGTGCAAATGCTCGGCGGTGAACCCGGCCAGGACAGCATTCGCGTCGGCCACTACACCGGCGGCGGCAACCCGCCCCGCCAGTCAAAACGAACGCTACTGGTTGAACAAGGCGTTCTGTTGCGCGGCAGTACTACCCAGACTATAGAAACGCGGAGTGTTACCCACGACCAGGTAGTAGAACTGGTGCCGCCTGTCGAGGTCGCTTCGGTCACCGACGTGCCCACCGTCCCGGACACAAGACAGGAACAAGCCGCTCCGGCGCAACAGCTCAATTTTAGCCAGGCTGCTGCGCGCCTGGGGGTAAGTTCTATGTTTCTGAGTAACCTGTACGAAACGCATGGTTACAGCCGCAGTGACACGGTTACACCCTCCGACCTGGGCGCCATGGTGGAGCTTTCCTACCCCGACAGGCAGCAAGAAATCGCACCGCCGCCTGTGCCGGCAACCGGCTATGTGTCGGATAGGCAGGTGCTGGAATTGTCAGGATTACCTCCCGATATGACCCCGATACGACTGCGGCTTATAGCCCGCTACCGCGGCTTTGACTACACTAAGTTCTTAGGTGAAGACGGCGTAGCTGCCGGCTACTTCCCCGTCGACAGTTTACCCGAGTTATTAGAGAATCTGCGCAAGCCGTTCCAGCCGCGTCACTAGAAGCTTATGGCTTTAAGAGGAGTTTAGCGGCTTGTTGGGCGATTTTTAGTTGTCCGGCGTCGTTAGGGTGCGGGTAGCCGTAATTGCGGATGAGCTGAAGCTTGGGTCGCGGGTCAGCGCCGAAAGTATCCCGGAGGTCTAATTTTTTGACGTCACTGGCAGCCAAACCGTTATGGATGTGGGCCAGGCCGTCTACCACGCTGGTGGCGCCGTGCCACGTTTGCAGGGGGTCGTTAGGGTTGGCCTGGGTTTCGCTGCAGATATTGGTATCTTTTAATGTGTAAGGGTAGAACATGTCCACGAAGCGTGTCGAGCTTGATGCGGCGCGTCCGGTATCCAGCAGCTGTTTAAGATCTGCCGCAATGATCGGCTCTTGTGCGACTGGCAGTGGAACCGGCGTAATTGGCGGCGCGGTCGGATCGCTATCGTAGCCGAATAGGTTGTGGTACAAGATGTCAGTGTTAGGGCAATCACTCCAGTGTAGCCGTTTAACATCCCAAGGCGCGAGCTGCGCTGCGGGCAATGTAACGTTGTGGTTGTGGTAAAAGTCGGAAAGTGCGCCGGCAAAATCAATATTGTTTGCGCCGCCGTCAAAGGCCACGACATTCCATGTGCCCTGGTGTTGGCCCAGCAACGTTGTCATACCTTCAATTTGGCCTTGTTCAAACATCTGCCTGGTGGTTGCCCCGCTGCGTGCCAGAAGATGGGACGGGTCATAGTCGAATAGCCATTCTATCGGCGTATTGGCGTCTAGCTTGTTGGCCATGCGCGTTACCCACGAAAAGTTATAATCGGTCGTATGAAGGTTGCACAGTGTCGAGTCATAGGACGTATCCGCCGGTCGTTCGCAAAAGGTATCTTCAAGCGTTTGGTTATGTCCGCTCACGTATGAATCGCCAACGCCTACGATTGTCGGCACGCCAGGCACCGCCAGCGTGGTAGCGCCGCCGCCATAATGAGGCGCGTCCGATTTTGCCACAAAGGCCGCGACTGCCGGTGTTGATCCCGGCTGGAGGCTGTGAGTATCGTTAAAGACTTTCCATTTAAAGTGTGTAGCCGCTGGTGCGGGTTGGCCCATTGCGCAGACGCTCGCCCGTTTTTGCCAGGTCCCTACCGTTACCACGACGACTGCCGGGCAGGTTACGCCACTGGTGTTGACCGTGACATCCATATTCCATAAGGCGGTTGTGTTGCTGACGCCCCAGCTGACGTTCGTGACGCGGCCGTGCTGTTTGCCGTCCGGCGGCGGCGTGGGGGTTGGCAGGCCGGTAATCCGGTATAACTGTTGGTTAACGCCGCTGTGCAGCGCCAAAAGGTTGCCGTCTTTGTCCATGGCCATACCGCTCGTACTGGAGATGATCTGGATTACCGGCGCTAAGTTTTTAGTCTGGGTATCGTAAGCGAAAATGGAGCCGCTGATGGATCCGGCGACATATAATATGCCGTTGTTATCCATAGCTAAGCGCGCCGGGTATTCAATACTGGCAGCGAGCGCCGGGCCGGTTGTGTTGGCGTCGTGGCAGGCGCCGTCGCCTGCGATGGTCGAAATGTTCCCGTCTGCGGTGACCATACGTACACGACAGTTGCCGCCATCAGAAAGATAAAGGTTGCCATCGGCAAAAGTCATACCCCCGACGGCGGCAAATTGCGCGGTGGTGGCTGGCCCGCCATCACCTGAAAATCCAGGGGTGCCGTTGCCGACAGCGGTGGTCAGGAGGCCGTCGGTCAATTTAAGAATGCGCTGAGACCTTCCGTCATTGAAATACAGCGCCCCGCTTACACGGTCGTAAGCCATTACGCTCGGTTGCATAGTGACGTCCGTCGCCACCATGCCGTCACCCGTGAACGGGTGGGGGTTGCCGGTGCCATCGTATTTGCCCGCTACAACGGTGCCTATCGGGTTGCCTGGCGTAAATTCAACGATTTGGCCGCAGGCCGTGGATACATACATGTTGTCGTGCTCGTCGACCACGATACTTTGCGGATTCCACAACCTGGTCTGGATGCCGCCGGTCGAGCAGTCCTGTATCCCGTCACCAAAGGCGGCGTGGATGATGCCGTCAGCGCCAATACTTCGAATTTCCTGGTGGCTCATGTCGGCAATGTAGATGGTACCGTCGCTGGTGGTGGCGACGTCCGACGGGTTCCAGAATTGCGCCGAGGTAGCCGGAATATCATTGACCAGTGGCCCGTCTGACGGCATCCCGGCTATGATAGTCGCCGTCGCCGCTGCATATACTTGTATGGTCGGCAATGCCCCGCTGGCCAGTAATATGGCAACACCCATTATGGCGCTTAGCCTTGCGGCGGCAATTTTTATGGCCTGCCGGTCTAGCTGTCGTTTCATGAATTGCATGTCCACCCCCTTATTTGATGTTATGTGCTACTGGACGGTTATAACGAAACTTTGCGTAACGGCGCCGGAGCTGTTCTTGGCAGTAATCGTGACCGGGTAGGCGCCGGCGGTTCCGGCTCTGGGTGTCCCGGTGAAGGTGTCGGTAGCGCCCTGGAACGTCACGCCCCTGGGCAGTATGCCGCTTTTAGTGACAGCAGGCGCTGGGTAACCGGTCGTCGTAACCGGGAACGAGAACGGCGTGCCGGCGGTGGCACTGGCCGACGCGACACTGGTAATGACCGGGGCTTCGTTTACTTTGAGTGTAAAGGTTTGCGAGGACGTGCCAAGCGGGTTGCTGGCGGTGATGGTAATGGCGTACGCGCCGCCGGTACCGGTTGCCGGCGTTCCCGCAAGAGTAGCCGTGCCGTCACCATTGTCTGTGAAAGCTAAGCCGCCCGGCAGTGTGCCGCCCTGGGTGATTGCCGGAACATCAAAGCCGCTGGTTGTCACCCGCATGCTAAATGCTACGCCGGCATGGGCGGTGGTTGCCGGTATTTTTTTAATCACCGGCGCCTTGGTAATGATCAGCACAAAGTTTTGGGTAACCGTGCTAGCCGTACTCTTGGCTTTTATCGTCAAGTTATATGTGCCGACCGCCGCCGCTGCCGGCGTTCCCGCAAGAGTAGCCGTGCCGTCATTGTTGTTGGTAAAAGTGACGCCTGCCGGCAGCACGCCGGTCTTGGTGAGTTTAGGGGCCGGATAGCCCGTGGTGGCCACCGTAAAGCTAAACGGCACGCCGTATGTTTCGGTATCGTTGTTACTGCTGGTAATTGCCGGCGTTGCAGTAGCCGTCGTTACTGTTAATACGAATGACTGCGTGGCCGGGCCGCCAACGCCGTTATCTGCAGTAATGGTAATCGGGTAGCTACCGTTCGTGCCGGCTAGAGCTATGCCAGACAGGTTGGCCGTGCCGTCGCCATTGTCTACTAGTGCGATGCCCGACGGCAAGGCGCCGGTTTGGGTAATGACCGCTGCCGGGCTGCCGGTAGTTGTTATGCTGAAATCAAACGGCACGCGCATACCGGTGCTGGCGGTTGCTGTGCTGGTAATCGCTACCGGGCTGACCACGTTCACGGTAACACCGTTGCTGGGGCTGCTCTCGCCACTGCTGTTTGTCGCGGTTACGTAGTAATCGTGCTGCCCTACTGGTGCGCCGGTGTCGGTAAACGAACTGGTCGCGCTTGTACCCACGACGACGTCATCGCGGTAGATTTTGTACGAACTGGCACCGGAGGTAGCACTCCAGGACAGCACAGGCGTTTGCGTCGGCGACGGAACGGTAAGGTTGGCGGGCGCGCCGGGTACCGGGGTGATGGTAACCGTAGTGTCGCCAGTTACGGTGAATGTGCGGCACACGTTGCCGATACTGCCGTTGCTGGTACAGGCCCTGTACGTGGCGTTCGGGAAGACTCCGGAACTCATAGTGCCGGTAGCATCGGTGTAATTTGTAGTACCCGTGTATCCGCCGACAACGGTGAATGTCCCTGAGCCGTCGTTGTTGGCAATGGTGCTGTCGCCGACGTTACCAACGCTTATTTGCGTGCTTATCGGGTTGCCCTGAGTGTCCTTTACAACAATGGTCAGGCGGTTGGTTGTAAAGGCCAGGTTTTGCGTAACCGCACTATATGCGTAGTCAATGGGCCAGTTGTTGGACCTTAGTAAGAATTGGTCCGGAAGATTGGTATTATTGCTGTCCAACTGCGGCCAAGTGCCGCTATATTGGAAGTTTAGCCCGTATGACCCGCTCAGCAAGCCGGACACGTCAATTGAATAGTTGCTGCTGCTATCGGTATGCGCAATGGCGCGCGCCGTACCGCCGTGGTCAGTCAGTATAACCGATCCATGGACATACGGTGAAACCGGAAGCGGTTGCCCGTTAATACTGACTGCTCCGGAAATAACGAGCGGGCTGGTAACTGTCACGCTCACACTATTACTGTGGTCGCTTTCGCCATTGGTATTTGTGGCCGTAACATAGTAGGTATAGGTGCCTGCCGCTGCGGCGTTATCGGTGTATGCCGCAGTCGTGCTTGAATCTATTTTGGTGCCATTGCGGTAGATGCTATAGGAAGTAGCGCTAGAAACGGCAGCCCAAGTTAGGGCTGGGTGAGCTGTAGGTGTCGGCGCGGTTAGATTAGCCGGAGCTGCGGGTGCCGGATCCAGCCGGCCAATCTGGTTGCCATACCATTCCGTAAACCACAACGCCCCATCCGGTCCGTTAGTAATCCCGTACGGCAGCGCTTGTGCCGTAGGAACCTGGTATTCGGTGAGCACGCCAGCCGTCGTGATGCGGGCTACCAAGCCGTTTGTAAACCACAACGCCCCATCCGGCCCGGCCGTAATATCCGGCACATCGGAACGCGTGGGAATAGTATACACAGTGGCAGCGCCTGTCGTGCTAATACGCCCAATTTGACCGCCGTCGCGATTGGTAAACCACAACGCCCCGTCAGACCCTGCGGTAATGCCGTAAGGGTCGTTGAAGGTTTGCGGCAGCGAATACTGGGTAAGCGCGCCAGCCGTGCTAATACGCCCAATTTGGTTGGTGTCGGACTCGGCGAACCATAGGGCGCCATCCGGCCCGGCCGTAATACCTGTCGGCGAGGTGCTGTTAATCCCCGGAATTACGTATTCGGTAACATCGCCTGCTGTACTAATACGCCCAATTTTTCCCCGGATCCGCTCGGTAAACCACAACGCCCCATCCGGCCCGGCGGCAATATGGTTTGGCCCGGCCGAGTTTGTCGGCACGGCGTATTCGGTAATAACGCCTGCAGTCGTAATACGGCCAATCTTACTGGTGCCGGCAGCGCCGGTAGATTCCGTAAACCACAACGCCCCGTCAGAGCCTGAAGTAATACTGTAGGGCTGCGTAGCGGGAGTTGGGATTGGGTATTCGGTGGTCACGCCCGCCGTTGTAGTGCGTCCGATGGCATTGGCTTCGAGTTCCGTAAACCACAACGCCCCATCCGGCCCCGTGGTGATGCTGTTGGGCCGGCTAAACGCGGTCGGAACCCCGTATTCGCTGATATTAGGAGCGGCTGACGTTGGGAGCGTCCACAAAAGCGGGAGCACAAGCGCTGCTATACTAACAGCCACGGCAAGCGCTCTGGCAAGGTGTTTTGCCCGCTTTAATAATCGGTTCGGATGTAGATAAGTTGTTAATTTCCGCATGTGACCTCCCAGCCGGCCTAGTTTATAATTTCAGTTTTATACATATTCGAATAGTACGCAATAGTAAGTTGTTGTATTTACAACTGCGGATTTACGGTGTGAAAAAAGTTATATATAACAGGTTGAATCTGTAAGATATGCCACTGACTTTTTTGACCTACACGCCCTTGCTACGGACCTTTTTACAGTATTTTTGTAAAGCGTTTTACTGTCTTACCGTCAACTTCGACGTCCTCAAGCCAGCTGGAAACGGGCCGGATCCAGGTAAGTTTGTCGTCGTACTCGGCCTGGTATACGACACAGGGCACATTATCTTCTTCGCGCAGGGCCAGCGCTGTCACTTTGTAGCTCAGCTGCTTGTAATGCATGTAGCGCGCGCCAACAGTTATCTGCTGGGCGGCTTCAGAAAGGCGGGCGGCTAGCTGGGCTTGGGACTCTTGTTCGTGCATATCTAATCGCCTAAAGTTATTTACTGCGCTCGGTAAAGTAGTAAAATATTGCCACAAAAGGGTGTAGGAGCAACATCGCACAAGCCCAAATAATCTTGTTTTGCTGGGTGAGGCGCTCGTTATTGAGCATATCGACAAACATGGCGATTTCGAACGCCAGAATCAAAAGCGCCGCGAGGATAATTATAATTTCAGGAAAGCTAAGATTCATATAAGTATGTTACCCCATTTTCGCGGCGATGACGTTTATTTCGATGCTCGAGCCGAGCGGTAACTCCGTTAGGATTTTGCAAACGGCGTCAGTACTTCGGTGTGCGCTTCGGCGATTGTTGATAGACCCCGCAGGCTGACAAACCATTCGGGCGCGCCTTCGGTCGCAAGGACCGCTTGCACTTCGTGACGTTCGGCGTGCAAAAGACCGCTGTGTGAAGGATTGTCGTCGAATTGCCAGGGGTTTAAATCGGTAATTATGTCTGTTTCGGTCGGCGGCGCGCTGATTGGCGCATGGGCGATTACATAGTGCCACAGCCCGCCAGACGTTTTATGTAGTTCGCGCCGGGCTTCTATGTGCCTGCCATCTAACGCTCGAAGTAAATTAAGCGTTAGGTTGTGGCAGCGGTTGCTCCGTGACATGTCGGCGTACGGGTGCATACTGAGTTGTTCCTTGGTTACCTCATAGATTATCGGGGTCAGGTCGTGCACGGTTTCGTATAGAAGAGTCCTCATTATGTAAAAGTATAATAAATGGCGTAGACTGTCAAAGATACACTCCCGCCTAGTTTGTAACCTTAAGGGCGCGTAAGAGCTGATCTGGTACCACGTTACTCCTTATTTTTCGGGATATTGGAGGCTAGAAATCCGCAATAACAATCTTCTTCATATCCATCATGTGGGCAAAAGCGCCGGGCTTTTCCATTAGCTCTCCCATGTTTTCGGGTACGATTTGCCAGCTGAGGCCGTACTTGTCTTTGCACCAGCCGCACTGCTCTGACGCTGGCACGCTGGAGAGTTTTTCCCAAAAGTAGTCGATCTCGGCCTGGTCTTTGCAGAATACTGCAAACGAAACAGCCTCGTTGAAGGTGACGTCCATTTCGACCCCGGAATCCATGGCGGCAAACCACTCGCCTGCCAGCATGAAGTCGGCAAACATCAGCGAGCCAGCTTTGGCCGGGCCGGTGTCTTCGGTGTAACGCGCCAGCGTGCCCTGCTTAGCGTCTTTAAATACTGACGTGTAAAAGGTAATCGCTTCTTCGGCGTGATTGGTATTATCACCTGCAAACATCAGCGACGGCATGATGAACGGCCGGGGCTCGCCCTCCGGGTTAGTTAAAATTAACTGCCAGGTTAGCCCATAGCGGTCTTTGACCCAACCGTAGCGTTTGCTAAACGGGTAGGCGTCAAGCGGCATGAGCGCTTCGCCGCCATCGATAAATTTGCCCCACAGCGCATCAATATGTTCACGCGCCTGGTCGTCATGCGACGGGTCAAAGTTCACCATAAATGAGACGGATTGGTTGAATTTGAATTCCGGGCCGGCATTAATGGCGGTAAACCGCTGTTTGCCAAGCTCGAAATCCAGGGTTAACTCTTTGCCGGCCATGTTGAGCTGAAAATCGGCCAGGCCTTCCTCGGTCGTCTTCGGGTAATAGACCGTAGAGACTACCTTGCTGCCCGCAAACGCCGATACATAAAAATCCACAGCCTCCTTGGCATTGCCGTCGAACCACAGATTTGGTGTAATTTTTTGGCTCATAAAACTCCCTCCGATGATTGGCTAATATCTTTATAATAGCAAACCGGATGTGCGTTCTTGCTTACCTTGATTCAAAAATTACGGCGGCGAGCGTTGCCTTATTGTATGACGAGTTCATATCCAGCTTCATAAATTCACTTTTAGTAAACCAACCCCATTTTGCAACATGGGCAGTTTTTCCAATTCGCTCTTCCGATACTGACGCTTTGAAGAATAGGTTCATTCGCGGAACAGTATTTACGACGCTGCCGATGTTGTAGCATGCAATCTGGAAGTCTGATGAAACTTCTTTGGCTGGTACGTCAAGCTCCTCCTCTACCTCACGGACTAGAGTCGATTCAACTGTCTCGCCGTGATCTACTCCGCCACCAGGAAACGCCCACCAATCATCTGAAGCTTCCTTGACTAATAGTATTTTGCTATCTTGAACAATTAATACTCGTATCGCGACCCGGTACAGGCAGTCGTCGATTTCGTTCAATCGTGGATCTATGTGCATGCTCTGATTATATCAGTGACTCCATTTTTGACTTCGCGCGGCGACAGTCGTATCTTTGGGCGGTCAATATCCACGCCCACTTTGCTAGGATGAATCCGTCCGATGATACCTCGCCCAATAATCGGCCGGCCGCGCAAAAAGAGTGTGGCGGTCAGCTCTTGCGCGGATATCGGGTGGGCCGTGTGGCTGGTGGTGTGTAATAACGAGTAAAAATCACCCGCAGTTAGTATCGTCTGGCCTCCGACCAGCCTGGCAAAACCTTGCCCGAGCGAAGTCATTGCCTCACGATCGCTTCGCGTTCGGTCGGGCCGGTACATCGAGACTGCCCTCGGTTCGTATTCTTCAGGCTCGCCCCGCATGACGCGGCCAAGTTGTCTATGGTGCCATGCGAGCGAACGTTGGGCTTCCGCCCGCGTCGCTTCGTCTGAGCTTTTTAGCGCCTCCAACGCAAGCGGGATGGTGCCATAGTAAACGGGGGTTTCGGAAGGAAAATCGTACACCCGCGTAGCTAACCTTCCCAGCAGGACCGCAGAAGCAAAGTCAAATTCGTGGGGATGTACGTCTTCTAATTCAACCGGGCCGTCCCAGATATTAAGGCGCAATTGGTACGCCGGCTTTGAAATCAACGGAATTTTTTTGAAACCAAGCGGATGTCTTTCTGAGGTCGCTGCAATTTGTTTGAGCCTGTTCCGGCTGTTTACGACTTCTGCTAGCGTATATGTCAGCTGTGCCTTGGTGGCGAGGTCCGCTACGGCCCGTTCCATACATTCAATCGGCGACGGCTCCGGGCCGTCAAGCATGCCATCGAGCGTTCGCTCGACATCGCTCAGCGGGAATAGTTGCGGCGCTGGAAAGACTGAGTCCTCTGCAACGCTATGCCGTGTCACCGCTGTCCCGTCAAACTGGCAAGCAATCAAGGGAGGCGACTCAATTGTTAGCATGCTTATAATTATGACATAAAATAAGTACTGGCTTAATAAGTCCAATTTTGGGCCAAAAGAAAAACACGTCTTCGGCGAGGAAGACGTGTTTTTCTTTTGGCTCCGGGGACTGGGCTCGAACCAGCGACCTAGTGGTTACACTTATCCCCTACTTTCGTAGAGGCGTGGACTATCTCATTACCATAACGGCCAAACGAATGCGTGACCGCCGTAGGTACAGGGCGCTTCCCATCTGCCCGCACGGGCAAACAGTACTTCCGTAAGGAATAGTCTCTGAACCTTCCTCGACGACAGTCGAGGCTTGGCTGCGGATTCTCATATCAATCCCGGTGAGGGTTGACGTAGACCTCTCCGCAATTCACCCTGTTTTCACTATGCGGTTTCCCGCACAGGCTGCAATCTACAGCCACCCGCTCTACCACTGAGCTACCCCGGATTAAAGATGAGTCTGCCGTTTGCACGGTTTTCTCACCATATAAATAGAAAGTGCGTCGACGAAACTACCTCCGAATTGAGGCGCGCGAATGTGCTGATTATATCTGAAGACACCAGAGTATGCAACGCCGTTGCCTAAGTTTGATGTTAGTAACTAGCGGGTAGATTTAACGGCGTAGGCGATGCGCCGCGATTCTTCGCGGTTTTTGAGGGTCTGGCGCTTGTCGTAGAGCTTTTTACCCTTGCCCACGGCGATGCGCAGTTTAATGTAGCGGGTGCCGGTCAGCAGTTCCAGCGGCACGATGGTGCGGCCCTGCGTTTTGGCTTCGATGAGTGAATCGATTTCGCGGCGTTTGGCCAGCAGCCGGCGGTCGCGGATCTGGTCGGATTCATTGATGGGAATGCCGTTGGTACCGTTAATGGTGGCGTTTACCAGCCACAATTCGTCGTTTTTGACGGTGACGTAGGCTCCGCGCAACTGCCCGTGGCCCAGGCGCAGCGATTTGGTTTCGGCACCGGATAAAGAGATACCAACAGTCAGCCCGTCACCAAGTTCGTAATCGTGGCGGGCGCGGCGGTTCTGGATTGATTTGGCGGCAGTTGCCGGTTTCTTTTTCATAACCTCTTAAGTATGCCCTACTAGGCTCCATCTGCAAATACCCTGTTACAAACAAGTTGCAAGGTTGCAAAATTAAACTGTTTATGCTATAATAAGCTGTTTCTAACAAGGGCGCTTGTGTTATGTCTGTAGAGCAACTTACTACTGTGGAGAAATACACCGGATCCTGCCGGTCTGCTCTATGACGTTCTGAACCAGTCCAACCCTAACGAGGCGGCTGAGCGGCAGCTTGTTGAAGCCGCAGTCGCCACCGCCGTTGGAGCCTGTGCTGACCGTGAGCAACAACAGGTTGTTTTGGCCTCAGCCGAAGTTATGCGTTGGCAATTGTTCGGCAAACAGGGTGACCCGCTGCCACCCGGCTTACTAAAAGTGAGCGAGCCGGACGGCCGCGGTTTTCGCGTCGTCTTTGACCCGGCGTTGATCGGCGACCGCAAGAATTTCTTTGCGGCTATCGGCCTGTTTGTGTCTGCCGGACTGCTGCCCATGCTTCAACAGCGGGCAGACCGGTACACTAGCGAGCCAGATGCGATTAAACAGTGGGTAGACGCCCAGCAACTCACGCCATATGGCTCGGTTGCCCTGTCATTTGCCGACCCCAATCCTTCTGCTCCGCAAGAGGGGCCGTTACCCTACCCTATCTTTGCTTCCCGGGCCGGTACGCTTGAGGCAGCAGCCAGGCAGGACCATGCCGCCGGTGCGTACAGCCCGTCTAAAGATTCCAAGAATGACGGCAAGGAGAATAAGGGCGAGATGCCCAAGACCGGCGCCCCCGAAACTGTAACCGACACCTTTGAAACCAACTTTGCCGCCAGACAAGTAGTTACCAGGGGTTTATGGCGCTTAGCCCAAGAAACGACCCGCCAGCCTAGCAGCGCACTGGGTACCGAAGATGCGATAACCAGGGCGCGCAACCACTATGCCGGCGTCCTGCGCGAAGGGTTAGCTGCACGTGGCATTGCGGTTGCCGGTACGCCGGTATTGACCCGTGGAGGCCTGGAAGTTACTACTGCTGACGGTGCGAGCCTCGTCCTTGACGATGATGAGGTTATGGATGCAGTGTACCGTACTGCCGGCCCGCTTGAAATGCGTTCCAGGACGTTGGAACGCCGTGTCGCGCGCCTGGTATGCGTGCTGTTTTTGAAAGGTGAAGAGAGCGTAGCGATTCACCATAATTACCCCACCTATGAACAATTGATCATCGGTCCTACCGCCGCTATAGCGAAAGGCGGGTGGGACAGCCCGGAACGGGTCATGGATTATATGGTCCGCGATGAAATCATAGAGAATAACGCCGGCCTGCGTACGCTTGATGTATTCCGGGACCCTGAGTTTTACGCTTTCATGCGCCAACCTGCCGGTGACGTTGTACCGCATAATATGTTGCCCGAGCGCACTGTGGGCGACGTCAGCGCATCGCTGGCCGAGTTCCACGTATATGTGGCAGGCAAAGAAGACTACCAGCGGATTATGAGCCAGCGGATCGGTGAGTCTTACGCTGATCCGTCGTCTGAGTATTATGGGTCGCGTTTGATGCAAATGATGCCCACGCGCCAGGCTTTACCGGAACACAACGCCGACGCCCTGTACTTTGTACAATTCGATGAATCAACAAAAGACACACCGGCTATTGGCGGTTTTAATACAGTCAGCCGTTCACGTAACGCCGACGGTTCAGTAACCTTTGGGTTCGCACCGGCTGCAGAAGACCCCTACACATCGTGTACCGAGCTCCTGCCCGAAGCTGGCCGGTCTAAGCTAGCGCAGCTCTATCGCGACTTATGGTTGCCCGAATTGGCCAAGTGGGTTGAAGATACCCCTGACGCAACCGTTGAACAACTGGAAGCGAAACTGCTGGCAGCGGGCGTCTACGAAGTCCCTGAACAGTCGACGCTCCTGAGTGGCAAGAGCGAGATACTCAAGCTGCGTAGATTTATAGAAGATAACAAGGTATATGGGACGTGCGACTTGTTCGCACAAGTGCTTAAAACGTCGATTAACACGGCGTTCGGGCCCGGCCACGCCCAAAAAGTATCAGCCTATAACGTGCGGATGACCGGGGGCACTGTGGGACCATCGCACTCCAAAGTAGCTGTGTTTATCGGCGGCCGGCAGTACATGCTGGATACGACGCCGGGCTATGGCGGTTCACGTCCGCCCTCTATCGTCAAAGCGCCGCTTATCGAACTGCCGGATATAACAGCGACAGTGGTCGAAGGCGCCGCGGAACACACCGCCCAGCTCGCTGAACAGCATGAGGCGCAGCGCGCGGAATCTGCCGAACAAGAGCTTATAGACCAACTGTTGATACTCTTTGACGTTCCGGCGCGGGACGCGCTTTTGAATCGGGTGGCCCGGCTGCCGGAGCACGACCCATCACGGATGACGCTCAAAGCGTTGCTGCAAGTCGGCGACCGTAGCCCAGCAGCCTTAGAAAGTATCGATGCCGCCATTCGTTTGATCACGGGGATTATGCAGTCAACCAACAGACGAGTACTCTCTGAGCTCGGCGTTGATAAATATTCCACGCGCATGCTCAACTGTATGTGGATGGCGCTTGACGAAGTCCGCGCTACGATTTTAGGACCTGCCCAGGATAACGAGGCTGAAACGTATAAGCCGCGTCATGCCGTTAACACGGCCGGAACCCAGTATCGGTCGCGGCACGCCGTATTGGAGGACTAGCCTGCAACTGAAATCGTTGTATAATAATTGAACATATGGCGAAGCGTACACCACCACTTGCCGACCGGTTATTTGCCGGCTTGATCGAACGGTCGTCGGCCTATTGTGTCGATCACCCGGATTCGGCATTTGCGCAATGGCTTGTCGGCGACAACCCCGTGCTGTGGCATGCCACCCGCACCCATGCAGCCGACGTACCGGGGTGGCACCATTTTGATGGCGATCCCAATGCCAGTGTCCGGCGCTCGACATTTATCAAGGGTGTCCGATTCGAGGCGTCAGACTTTGACATGATGAGGGCCTTATCTTCGTTAGAGCGCGAGCATGGCGGCCGTCCCGTGCCGGCAGCGGCCTTTGCCGTACGTGCTGCCGTGGTTGTAGCCGAAATTCCCGGCTACACGGGCAACCGGCTTATCCCGCCCGAAGAGATCCGATACAAAGAAGCGGCTATTCTCGGCCTTGGCGGCGGCGCGCTTGACGCCACGCTTGGTGCATTCCATCCTGACGCCAATGAGTTTGTCGGCTCTCTCAATGTATCCGCCAGCGAACTGAGGTTTTTGCAGGATTTGACCACAACCTTCCCTAATACGCCTAAATTATAGGTTAATGGCTTGCTTGACGGCTTCCCAGGTACCGGGGTCGTTATGTTTTGTGAGCCGCCAATACCACCACTCTCCGCCCCACAAGTCGATTGGTTGAATCCGCGTCTTTTTGGCCAGCCGGACGTTTGTGGCGATTTGGGCCGGACCCATTGAGCGGTCTTGTTCGGTAGGGGCCATTTCCCAGATATCGTGCGGACCCCAGGGTTCGAGCTGCAGCTCGTGGATGAATACCGGCCGGCGTTTGAGCAGGCGGATCAGGTAGTGGCGGGCGCGGTGCAGCCAGGCGTAGTGGTGCGCCGATTTGTACCTGCCCTGGTCATGCACGACGTGGTAATACGAAAAGCCGACGATATCCGGCATGGGGTCGTTCCACGGAATGCCCCAGTGGTGGCTGGTGGTCATGATTAATGGGTGATCCGGGTCGAGGCGCTTAATCAGTTCAAATTCATCGATCAGGCGGTCGATGTCGACTTCGGCGCGTTCGCCAAAACTGCGCAGCAAGGCCTCATTTTCTAGCTGATAACTGATCAGTGCCGGATGGCCCCGGTAGCGGGTCACGACTTTTTCGATATAGCGCAGCAGCGCGGTGCTGCGTTCGGCTTTGGGAGCATCCCAGGCCCATTCCGGCCAGTGATTCTCCGGCCAGCGCGGTTGGCGCGCGCCCACGCACAGGGTGACTTGCCCACCGGCTTTGGTGATGCGGTCTAGCTGCCAGTCTAATTCCTTAAAGTCGTACTTGCCGGGCTGTTTTTCGTGCTCGTTCCAGTAGCTCATCAGGCGGAAGCGCTTAAAGCCGGCTTCATCAATTAACCAGTCAAGTGTCTTATGCGGGTCAATGCCGAATTTACGGCACTGCTTAATCGAAAAACTGACGCCAAATGTTTGAGCGGTGCGTACCATGCCTTTAGTATAGCCGTTTATTTTCAGTGTGCAGCTTCGATATGAGCGTGATGCCGTTCATGATTTTTCATCCATTGTTGATGTTCCCAGTGCATCATCCGCATCATGCTCAGCTCGCTTTTAATATCGATGATGTTACTTTCTATAGCGTCGACCCGCTGCTTGAGCGGCAGTAAATACTCGAGATACTCACGGATGACCATCAGTTCGTCCATAAGGGCTTCGCCAAGTATTTCTCTTCGTGTTTGGTTGTCCATATCGTGCATCGTACCCAAATAGTAGGCTCGGCTCCTTACGATTGCAATAGGTTTGATTACGATCCTTCGGGTTGGAATGTATGACGGGCAACGTCCATCAGGCTGTGGTCATTAAGGACCGTGCTGCGGTAGTACCAGTATTCGGCGCCCCACAGGTACATTTCTTTCATGCCGGTGGCTTTGCCGAACTGCACGCGGTCTGTAAAGCGGGCGGCGTTGAACGATTTGTTTTGTTCCGCCAAGCTGATGTCCGGTATATTCTTGCCGTTGGGCGCCCAGGCTTCGGCCTGCAATTCATGGATAATCATATCTTTGCCGGTAAGTATTTTTTGGGCACCGGCCAAAAAGCCGTAGTACCAGGCCGGGAACGGATATTCCAGATAACGGTGGGTGTAGGCGGCATCCCACACGCGTTTGTAGATCGATATCCCTAACTCGTCCGGCCGCGGGTCGCCTAGCGATATCCCCAGGGCGTTTTGGCTGCGGGCCACGATGAGCTTGTGGCGCGGGTCGAGCGCTTTGACAATACTGAATTCGTTAACCAACCGCTGACGGGCGTAATTAGTACACGTCCCAAAGGCTTGTAGGAAGTATTCGTTTTCCAGCTGGTAGCTGTCCAAGGAGGGTGAATTTTTGTAACGGTTCACGACGGCACTAATAAAATCGTTGAGTTGCGGCTGCCATTCGCTCGTCGGTTCGTTGGCGGCCCATGCCGGCATATGGCATTCCGGCCAGCGCGGTTGGCGCAACCCCAGTGACAGTGACACTTTGGAATGCGAGGCTTCGGCCTTTTGCATCTGCCAATCTAACAAGCTAAAATCGTACTGCCCTTTTTGCGGCTCGAGTTGGTCCCAGTAGCTCACCAGCCGGAAGCGGCGGACGCCGACGTCGTTAATGAGGGCGTCCATGGTTTCTTGGGGGTTTAATCCGAGGCTTTCGGCGTAGGCCGGCACGAACGTGACGCCCATTTCCAGCGGCTTGTTGCGCTCGCTGAACATATACCACCGGGCGATGCCGTACATCGTGCCGAGCGTTACCAAAAACAAGCCGCAGATAATAACGACCAGCTTGGTGCGCCAGTTGCGCCGCCAGAACCGCGCCAGTAGTTTTGGCGGATGTGTGACGGCTTTCTTCAGGTGGGGCTTGTATGCTGCTAACTTATGTTTCATGGAGTACACTTAAACCAATGCGGTCACGCTTGCGCGTCAGTATAGTTATACCAGCCTACGACGAAGAGCGCCATCTCGGCGCTTGTTTAGATGCCGTCCAGGCCCAGACATCGCCGGTGTTTGAGGTAATCGTGGTTGATAATAATTCCACCGACCGTACGGCTGCCGTTGCCCGCCGGTACCCGTTTGTCCGTGTTGTAAAAGAGTCGCAGCAAGGCCGGGTATTTGCCCGCAACACCGGATTTGACGCTGCCCGGGGCGACATTATCGGCCGCATCGACGCCGATATCCGTTTGCCTGAGAATTGGGTGGAGTATGTCCAAAGTTTTTACGCCGACGAAACGCACAAGAACAACGCTTGGAGCGGCCGCGGCTATTTTTATAACGTTCGTTTACCGCACTTGGTGAGTTGGGTCTACGCGCTGCTGGCTTTCCGCCTGAACATGCTGCTCATCGGGCATACTACGTTGTGGGGTTCTAATATGGCTTTCACGCGCGAGCAATGGCAGGCGGTACGCGCCCAGGTGCATTTGCGCAACGACATCCACGAAGACCTTGATTTGACCATGCATTTGCATGACGCCGGCTATCGCATAACCTACGACCGGGGCATTATCACGCATGCCCACATGCGCCGAGTACGCGCTGACCGCGATCAGTTGTGGGAATATCTGCAGTGGTGGCCGCGCACCCTGCGCCTGCATAACAAATGGACCTGGCCGGTTTGTTGGTTCTTTGGCGCTTTTTTGTTGTACGGCGCCACTTATATGTTGGTTGCAGCCGAATGGCTGGCGCGCCGCGCCGGCAAGCAACCGCTGCCGGACTAGGGCGCTTCCAAGGGTGCACGGATTCTATCCATAGTTCCCTGTACTTGCAACACGAAATACGGCGTACTTATTACTACAGGCCATCCCCCTTGCCTATCAGATCAATCACAGATGGTATATAGTAATTCTCAATGTCCGGCAAGGAGTCAATACAAGATAGGGTGAGCGACGTCTTGTTTACGTGGTTGCGCACCGAAACACAAACTTCTGCCACAGACCATAATAAGGTGCTCGACGATTACGCGGCCGCGCGGCAGGAATTGCGTTTGCCGTTCGCCGAAGCTGGGATTTCGGCCGCCAAGCAGCGCAGCCACTACTCCCGTTATCAAGGGGTGTTGGCCGTACTGCCTGAAGTAGCCATGGACACCGATCGCGCGGCCGAGCGGTTCAGAGGTTCAGTTGTACATCACGCCCTTATGTTTGTTTCGGGCGGTTTCCGCCTGCAGAACATGCTCCAAGCGCGCGATGCCGATGCGTATAACCGCCGTCGGCGTTACGAGGGGCGGGCCGCCGGTGTTAATATCCCCGGGCTTGTATATGAGGTATTCGGTAAGGCCGAAGAACACGGATTGCGCGGCGTGGACTGCGTTGAGCGTTTCGTGGACTACGGAAACGGGTTGAACGAAACGATATTGGCAGCCCACGGCAACATTTACGGACAAACAATATATGAGGGCGTTGGGGTAACAGATCCGTCGCTATCTGTTCGTTCGGCACGTGCGGCGCAAGAGGCCGGCATACGGTTGGCAGCGGGCAGCATTATTATGCTGGCTAATCTCAGCGGCGATAATTACGAAGCGGTACCCTTCCTGACGCCGCAATCGGTTACGACCGCCGGCACATATTACCCGCTGACGGCGTAGTTATTGATTGTTAGTCTGCCAGCGTCCGCTACCGAGCTGGTACGGCTGGCAATTCGCCCATAATCCTTTGTTGGCAGTCCTGGCCGCTGTTTGGTAGGAAACAAAGTCGTTAGATTTAGTAAACGGGAAGTCAACGTATGCAAAAGCGTAGCCGTTTTTGATAAGTTCGGCCTCCAGTAACCGTCCGTCCGGCAGGTATACATACCGCAGCAAGCGGTTGTAACGGTCGCGGTTGGTGCTCTTTTCGTCGGATTCCAAGCGGACGCTGGCAGTGCCGATCAGATTTTTGGTATAGGCGGCTGCGGCCGGCCCATAGCATTGCACCGGCGTATTGGGCTTGTGGGTTTCGGGAGTATCGACGCCGATCATGCGGATCGTTTCGGTCTTACCGTCCATTTTGACGGCAATCGTGTCGCCGTCAACGAAGTGGTCAATGGCATACAACCCCGGCTGGGCTTTGGCCACCTGTTGCTGCACGCCGTTAAGCCAGCCAAAATGTTGGCTGGCGGCAATACCCAGTACGATCAAGGCGGTCGCAAAACTAATCCAGCGGTTAATATCGCGTTTGGTCACGCGCCTAGTATACGCGCTTATGCTTGATGTGTCTTGGCGTGTTGCTCGATTGCGTGGGCGACGGTGGGCATATCGATGCGGGTGCCGTCCAGATGGATGAAATCTTCGCTGTTGCGTGGTTCCTGCAGATTACTGCTCATACGCTCAAAATGTTCGACCGGCATGTCGCCCAGTACGCGGGTGTCCTGCATATGGGCGTCTTTGGTGGCGCGTTCGCGGGCGATATCTTTCGGCACGGTCACCCATACGACAACAGTGTGAGCGCCGTGCTGGCCGCCGATATCGCGAAGCCTTTCCCGGTCTTTGTAAAAATTGAAGTTAGTGTCAAATATGACGCTTTTGCCCGCGCCCAATAACGCGGCGGTATCTTTGTTTAACTGGTCGTATAGCTCGAGGTTTTCGGCGTGGGTGTACGCTGGGTCGGTAAACATTTTTTTGCGTTCACGGTCGGCCCACAAGTGTTCGGCGCCCGTTAGTTTATGGATAATTCTAGAGGCGGTGGTTTTGCCCGCGCCCGGATAACCAAGCATCAGGAACAAAGTGGGTTTATTCATGCCTTTAAGCGTACAACGAAAAAAGCGCCCCGTATAGGCGGAGCGCTTTTATTATGTGCACCGGCTACTTTTTGCCTTCGCCGATGGCGATCTTTTTAGGCGCCGGCAACTCCTTGAGCGGTACCCGCACTTTCAGGACACCATCTGTAAAATCGGCTTTTACGTCGCCGTCGCCGGCCGCTTTCGGCAGGGCGATGCTGCGGTAAAAACTGGCGTGGCTTTCGTGGACCATGTAATTACGCTTTTTATCCTTGTCCTCGGTCTTTTCGTGCTTTTCGCCTTTAATTTCCAACGCGCCGTTTTGGACGTTCACCTCAATATCGTCTTTAGTGAAGCCCGGGGCGTGGACCTCAGCTACTAATTCTTTGTCGTTTTCGGTATAAACGTCCATGGCCGGGGCATTCCCGCCGGATAGCTGGCCGGAACCGAAGAAATTGTTAAACATGTCGTCGAGTTGGCTATGCATACTGGTTAACCCGGCGAACGGGTCGTTCCATCGTATAAGTGCCATATAAGCCTCCTTTTAATTGTTAGGTTAAAAGGTGGATGTACCACCATTTTTACTGTAGTACGCTAGCACTCTTATGTCAAGAGTGCTAATGGTTATACGTCTTTTTTGGTGGCCCAGACGCGTACGCGGCGTTCACTCGGTTTGATAATAATCGTGCTGCCGGGCTGCAGGGAGCTTTGTTCGCCATCGGACTGGGTGGGCATTGGTTTTTTGCTGTTATTGGCGATGCTGATCGGACCAGTTTGTAGTTCGCCTTTAGCGTGGCCGGTCATCATGCGCACAGCAGTGACGCCGACGGCCAGCGGGCTGTTTGATTCCACGGTGCTCAAGAATACTTCCCCGCTGTGGGACAATCGTGAAGGGTAACGGGAGTATACGGCCATGTGTCCGCCGTTTATAACCTGTATTTCGGCTGTGCCCGCCGGTTCGCCATCGTTGATTGAAACTTGATAGCGTTCAGGCAACCATAGCCCCTGCACACCGCCAACCGCATCAATAACTTTGTCGGGAGCGAGTATGCGTTTTCTGCGCCCGCGATGTTTTTGACTGCCTAGGATGGCTGCAATAACGGCCGTCGATCCGGCAGTCCAGTACATGGTGACAAGGTCAATCGGGTTGCCGTCCTCATCGGTGATTTGCATCGGGTGCGCGTCGAATACATGCGCGCCGGGATGCTCTAGGGTCCCTAAGGGGTACCCCACCATATTGCCATCCTGGGTATCAAAGTAGAAGTCGTTGGCATACCCCAGCGCCCATGACGTCAGTATGGCGTTTTTGGCTTCGCCGGGCATATCGTCGTGCAGCAGCGCGCGGACGGCATAATGGACGCTGCCATCCCCGCCGCCAACAATGACCAGCTTGTTGGCGGTGCCGCCAACCTCTAACGCGACCGCCAGGCGCTGCCGGTTGCGTTCCTCGAGGTCAGGAAAATTAAGCCTTTCATCGTTACCGGTATATACCAGCTGTACTTCACGGTTTGATTCGTGCAGTTGGAGCGTGTCGTGCCATTGCTTAGCGAGTGCGCCGTTAGTACTGTCGCCCGCGAGGACTATAAAGCCTTCAATGTCCTGGAGGGGATGGTGTTCGGAAGGGGCCATTGAGGTGGGCACTGGGGTCAAACCTTTCAGATGATATTGATGGTAGTGCTACGGCGTTGGTTAGTGCTGTGGAACTTTCCCTCCACGAGATAGCGGGCGAAACGGCCTGCTGCGGCTCCCTAATCTGTATGCGGTGCTGCGCGGCGCGGAACGGCACGTAGGTTCTTTCGTTGCCCTGCATAAGGCCAACTCGGTAGCTCGGGTCGCCGATAGTATACTGTAAGCCCACGAACCGGGATGGTTCCTGCCCCGGTTCATCGATCCATACCGACAGTGCTTGCTCGCCGAGCCGAAATACGAGCGACTGGACTGCTTGTTTGTTGAGCTCGGCGGTTTGAAGCAGGAGGTTGTTGTAGCCTGAGATAGTATCTGTAGCAAATCCGCTGCGGGCAGCCCATACGACCCATTGGGCTTGCTGGTCCATGGCGGCAGCGGTTTCGACCAAAAACGATTCTAAAGCCGCTTGGTAGTCAGCGGCCATCGATTCTGTTTCAGCAGGATAACCTTCGGCCATTATGTTTAAATTGTACGCTTTATGTACGGAGTGTACAACATATCCTTGTTCTTGTTAAAAATCGATGCCCTTGTTTGCCAAGAATTTATCATCAAAATGATGTTTTATTTTAGTCATATTAGTAGCGATGTCTACCCACGGCAACAGGTCTTCCGGGAAGTCGCGGCCGGTGATGCACAAGCTTGTCGCCGGCTTGCGGGCGGTAAGCAGTTTTTTGAGCTGGGCTTTGGTGAGCAGCCCGTCATGTACGGCGTTGCTGAGCTCATCGCAGATAACCAGGTCATAATCGCCGGAGGTGGCGCAGCGCAGCGCCTCGTCGTATGTTTGCTGGGCGGCGGCTTTGTGTTGTTCCGGGGTGACGAATTCGGCGCTTAGTTCGCCGGCTTGGTAAAACCCTTTGCCGCCTTTGTGGAAGTACAGCTGATCCTTATATAAGGGTATAATGTCACGAATGAAGACGTGCTCGCCGACGCCCCAATGCTTTATGAACTGGATAAAGGCGACATTCCAACGGTTGCCCAGGGCCCGCATTAACAGGCCAAGCCCGGCGCTGGTTTTCCCTTTGCTTTCGCCGGTATATACAATGACGACCGATTCTTTAGTTTGGTAATCTTCAAATGCCATGTACCGGCATTATACGCTACGCCGCTTGCGGGCGGGCGGTGCGGGCCTGGCTGGCCACGTCCCCAATAAAGTAGCCAATACGCCGCACCCGCCAATGTTTAAGCGGGTCTCTGTTGCCGCTGGCTTCAGCTTTGCGCACGGCCTCGTCGGCTCTGGGCAGTTCTACTTCCTGGTCGAATTCCTCAGTAAAGATGGTGGATAGTAGCCGGGCGGTCTTGGCGGCATGTGACTCGTCCTCAGACTCCAGGTTCTTGGCGTACAGGTAAATTTCCACCGGAGTATCGCCGACAGATGCAAAAAAAGCCGCTGTTGCATCGGGCTTTTCTTCGATAAGTTCTACGAGACTGGCGAACGCCTCCCCTGTGCCGGGAGGCGCACCATCGTCTACAGTAAAGTTTGGCTGTTCGGTACCTGGCTGCATACGCTCACCCCCTGTATAACATTACAAGTGCAGTGTAGCGCACAGCCCCTACGCATTGCTGTGATGTTCGTCACAAGAGGTAGAGGGCTAGACTAGTTTTTTGTCGTGCAGCGCTTTGTCGATTTTGTGGCGGTCGAAGCCGACGATGATTTCGCCGTCAATATCGAGCACCGGGATGCCGGTCTGGCCGGATTTTTCGACAGATGCCTTGGCATCGTCCTGGTTGAGATCCACGTTTTTATAAGTATACTTAACGCCGAGTTTGTCGAAATACAGCATCGCCTGGTGGCAAAATGCACACCACTCCGCTCCGTATACAATAAGTTTATTTTCCATATATGTAGTATATCACTGTCGGCTATATGAATGGTTAGGGTGGTTATGGCCGTTGCTCCTTGTTTGGCCGCATCCCTTGTGAACTGACGGTTATAAAAATCCGGAATCCGGGTGCAACGGGTGTGCGGTGTATGGTCTGGTTGGCTAAAAAGCGCGACACAACGCCTACGCCATGGTCCGTTTGCTGGCCTATGGTGGCAATGTTAATATCGCGCCGCAAGTCACCCATCATAGCAGGTGTCTGCTTACGGTTCATCTCGCCAGTGACGAATTGGGTTGCGCCGCCCTCGCCCAGTGACACTACGTAGCGTGCGCAGGGAAAGCCAAATTTGTCGACATGCCAGTCCTGGACGTCCTGGAAGTCGAATACTCCTACTCTGAGGACGTGATCCATCTCTTGTGGTTCTTCACCAAAGTCATTAGCGGTCAGGTCTTCTTTAACGATAGCCATAAAGGCGTCGTCCAACTTGGCAAGAACCTTGAGTTGTTCGGCAGTGAAGCCGGTTTTGTGCTGGGTGAATTTTTCATCGGCTAGCTCATGCATGTCTTCCGCGGTCACCTCATGGTACGGGACGCGGATGTCAGCTATGAGCGCCAGCTCAGCTTCGCTCAGGGGTGGTAGTTTGCCAATGGGCGTCGCCTCTGACGGCACGGTTTCGCCATTCTTCCATTTTTCGAACTGCTCAAGTACTTCTGCTCTGGGCAGTGCCGTGTCAGCCGGCGGACCGGCTTCCGGGGCGTCTTCAGGAATTTCGGGTTCGGCAGCTTCATTTTTTTCAGTAGCGCTAGCCGGATCTTCTAGGTCCGTTGGTTCTGAGTTTGTTGGTTCGAGCTGCATAGGTTCTTCGCCTTGGTCTTCTGTTCTCGGGGCGGCACTTGGTTCGACAGCTGGCTCTTCTGCGGGCGCTTTGGCAGCGGCCGGTTGCTGCGGCTTCCAGTACCGCGGGTCGTCCCAGGCGTCATCCTCGGCAGTATCGGTTGCTGTTATTTCGAACTCAGCGCCGGTGCCTTCCGGAGGCGCTGGCTGGTCGTCATATTCCTGGGCGGTAATTATTTCATCAGGGTTAAATTGCCCTTCTGGCATGATGTATTCAGGCCGCAAAGGGCCGGGCGTTGCACCAGGGGTCTCAAAGCTACTCATATATAGCATGTATGGTAACGCCTTTGAGGGATCTGGCAAAGCACAAAATTGTCAGCATTATATGTTGCGTCCATTACCCCTGTTTGTTATAGTATATAAGAAATGAAGCAAGAAGCCGCCGCCAAGACGACTCATGATGTTAGTGGAGACCCTACCTTTGGGGTCGGTGGTGTCGCACTTGCCTTTCTGGATACAACCTGGCGCATAGCCGTTCCCGTTATACTGTTTACGATCATCGGTATATACGCCGATTTGCACCTTGGTACCAAGCCCTGGCTGACGTTAGTAAGTGTCGTAATCGGTTTCGTCGGTGCCTATCGGCTGGTAAAAAAGCAGATCGAGTCCGTAGCCCGCATAGAAAAGAAATTGGAGCGTAAGAAATAATGTTGAGTTTGTTCGCATCTGAAGTCCCTAAAGTAAGCGTCGCTCCCGAGACGTTGTTTCATGCCGGGCCGCTGCCTATTACCAACTCGCAGATTTATGGCGCGATAGGCGTAACCGTTATTTTGATTATCATGTTCGCTACCGTCCGCGCCGTCCGCAACGGCAGCCGCAGCCGCTTTATGCACGCCGTAATGGCTATCTTCGAAAGTTTATACGACACCACGGTAGAAGTCATCGGCGATAAAGTTGTGGCTCGTAAGGTGCTACCGCTGGCGGTCACCCTGATGTTGTTCTTTTGGGTCAACAACTGGCTTGGCATTCTGCCATTTGTCGGCGCTGTAACGTATCATGGCCATGAACTGTTCCGCGGCGCGGCGGCCGATATGAACACGACCTTTGCCCTGGCCATCATCTCGATGACGACGGCCCAGATATGGGCTATCAAAAAGCACGGCTTTTTTGGTAACATCCGCCGTTACTTGGTCAGCCCATTCAAAGATCCGCTGCACAGTTTTGAAGGCATCCTGGAGATCGTGGCTGAGTTCAGCCGCCTGCTCGCCCTGTCGCTTCGTATTTTTGGTAACGTGTTCGGTGGTGAAGTGTTGCTGGCGGTTATCGCCTACCTGAGCGGGTACGCCGCTGCAATTTCCCTTCCGTTGTTTTATGTCCTAGAGTTATTTGTTGGCGCCGTCCAGGCGTATGTGTTCTTTATGTTGACGGTTGCGTTCATATCCTTAGGTCTTCCCAGCGAAGAGCACGGGGATGAACATGCTGAAGTAACCGCAAGTAAAGCGAATTAATTAGTTAAATAAAAGGAGTTATATTAATGGACATCACCCCCCTAGCATTTGGTCTGACCTACGCGATTGCCGCAGCAGGCTGTGGTATTGGTCTTGGTCTTGTTGGTCTTGGCGCCGTTCAGGCAGCCGGCCGCAATCCCGAAGCGCTTGGTAAGATCCGTACTTTGATGATTTTGGCCATGTCCTTCGTGGACGCCCTGGCCATCATCGGCCTGGTCGTTGCCTTAATTGTTAAGTTCTTGAAGTAAGGGAAAGTTTAAGCAGCAATGCTACATCTTTTAGCAACAACACCAAGTTCATCCCCTGGATTGTTTCAGGCCTTGGGGCTCGACCCCAAGCTGCTGATCACCCAGGCAGTCGCTTTCTTGATTTTGGTCGCGATTATGGGCAAATTTGTCTACCCTATCCTACTCAAGGCTATTGATGACCGCCGCGATTCTATCGAGGCCGGCCTCAAAGAAGCCAAAGAAGGTCAGGAAGCTTTGGAAAAAGCCGAAGCTAACGTCGCCGAAATGCTCGCCGTCGCCCGTAAGGACGCTGACGACATGTTGGCTCGTACGCACCAGGAATCTGTCGCTATGATTTCCGAAGCCGAGAGCAAAGCCAAGCAGCGCGCCGAGCAAATCGTTGCCGACGCCCGCGGCCAGCTGAGCATCGACGTCGCCAAGGCCCGCGAGGCCCTCAAGCGCGACACGATTGAACTCGTTGCCCTGGCAACCGAGCGTATTATCGGTGAAAAACTAGACGACAAGAAAGACGCAGAGCTCGTCAAAAAAGCTTTGGCGGAGAAGGCGTAAGGCATGAATAACAAGGTCTCACGACGAGTTATTGCCCGAACCGTAGCCGCCAAGCTTTTGGCCGAGCCGAGCAAACAGTCATACTGGCTGAAAGTGACGGCCGCCTATTTGCTGGAGCAGAACATGGCGAGTGACGTTGATTTAGTTATCAACGACATCGCCCACGAGCTGTTCGAGCAAAGCGGCCATCTGCTAGTAGACGTAACCAGCGCCCACAAACTGTCCGAGCAAGTCCGCGACGAACTCAAGCACACTATGCGCAAGGCCACCGGGGCACAGCGCGTAGAACTGACCGAACACATCAACCCGGATCTGCTAGGTGGCTTAATTGCCCGCACATCGGATGCTGAACTGGACGCTTCAGTGAGAACCAAGTTAAAACAACTGGCAAGCCTTTAACCGCCAAGGAGATAGACGTATATAATGAGTGAATTAGCCATCCAAGAATTATCAGCCGAGCTGCGCGACGCGATCCAATCGTTTCGCACAACCAAAGGCCTCGAAGACGCCGGTATCGTTACCCGCGTTGGTGACGGTGTTGCATGGGTCGTTGGCCTGCGCGCAGCCGGTTATAACGAAGTTATCGAAATTGAAACCCGCAAGGGCGGCAAAGTGACCGCTTTTGCGTTGAACCTGCTCGAAGACGAAATCGGCGCCGTTATTTTGGGCGACGACAGCCAAGTGGTTGCCGGCGCCAAAGTGACTATGACGGGGCACGTCTTGGACGTGCCCGTGGGACCGGAGCTTATTGGTAGGGTGGTGAACCCGTTGGGTGAACCGTTGGACGGCAAGGGTCCGATCAAAGCCAAAGAAAAGGGTCTTCTGGAACGTCCGGCCCCTGGTGTTATGGCTCGCAAGAGCGTCCATGAACCGCTGATGACCGGCCTGCTGGCCATCGACGCTATGGTCCCCATCGGCCGCGGTCAGCGCGAACTTATCATTGGCGACCGCCAAACAGGTAAGACCGCTATTACTATCGACACCATGATCAACCAGGCCAAGCAAAAGACCGGCGTTATTAACGTCTATGTCGCGATTGGTCAAAAATTGTCCAAGGTTGCCGCCTTGGTCGAACGCCTGAAGCGCGAAGGCGTTATGGACCAGACCATCGTCGTCGCTACCAGCCCTGCCGACCCCGCCCCGCTGTTGTATTTGGCCCCTTACGCCGGTACTGCCATGGGTGAATACTTCCGCGACAACGGTCAGCACGCCCTGATCATCCATGACGACCTCAGTAAGCACGCTGTTGCCTACCGCCAGATGTCCCTGCTGCTGCGCCGCCCACCGGGCCGCGAAGCCTACCCTGGCGACGTTTTCTACCTGCACTCCCGCCTACTGGAGCGCGCCGCTAAACTCAATGACGAGCTCGGCGCCGGTTCGCTGACCGCCCTGCCGATCATCGAAACCCAGGCCGGTGATATCTCTGCCTACATTCCGACTAACGTTATTTCGATTACCGACGGTCAGATTTTCCTGGAAACTAACCTGTTTTACCAGGGTATCCGCCCGGCTATTTCCGTCGGTCTGTCGGTCTCCCGTGTTGGTGGCTCGGCCCAGACCAAGGCTGTTAAGTCAGTCGCCGGCGGTTTGCGCCTGGACCTCGCCCAGTTCCGTGAATTGGCCTCATTTGCCCAGTTCAGCAGCGACCTGGACCCGGAAACCAAGCACCGCATCGAACGCGGCCAGCGTTTGACCGAACTACTCAAGCAAAAACAGTACCAGCCATTGTCTGTTGCCGAGCAAACCGTTTCCCTGATGGCTGCTACCAAGGGTCCCTTCGACTCCGTGCCGACTCCTAAAATCAAAGACGCCCAGGCCGAATTGATCAGCTACATGGAAGACAAGCACGGCGCTATCATGAAAACCCTCGACAAGGGCGACAAGCCGACCGACGAGATTGTTAATACAGTCATAGCCGCCGCCGAAAAGGTCGCTAAGAGCTACGGCGGTCCGGCGCCCAAAGCAGCTGCTGCAGCGCCTGCATCTAAGCCTAAAAAGGCCAAGGAGTAAGCTAAATGGCTTCACGGCAGCAAATTAAACGGCGTATCGGCTCGGTTAAGAATACCAAGCAGATCACCAAGGCCATGCAGCTGGTTGCCGCCAGCAAGCTGCGCCACGCCCAAGAAGCTGTGGTGCGCCCGCGTGAGTACGCAGCACTTGCCCGCCAGATATTGACACGCTTGCGCCAAATGTCAGCCGATGACGGTGAATACCACTTGTTTACCGAACGCCCTGTCAAAAAGCGCCTGATTATCACTATTACCAGTGACCTGGGTTTGGCCGGTGCGTACGACGCCAATGTTTTGCGTGCGCTGGTTACCGAAGCCCAGAGCGACCGTGCCAAAGGTGTTAAGACCAGCGTTGTGGCTATTGGCCGCAAAGCCGCCCAAGCAGCGTCACACATTGCCGGTATGGAGGTCGAAGCCGTTTACGCCAAGATGGCCGACAAGCCGACCGCTGACGATCTGCGCCCGATCCTGACCAGTGTTGTCAGCCTGTTCGCCGACGGCGTAGTCGACCAAGTCGACATTATTTTCACGAAGTTCATTTCCAGTATCGCCCAAGAAGTCCAGCACCAGCGTTTGCTGCCGGCCGGCTTCGAAGATATTGAGCTGGATGATGAAATGTCCCACGCCGATGTTGAACCGTCACCCGAAGCGTTGTTAAAGGCCACTGCCCTGCGCTTGCTGGAGTCGCAAATCTACCAGGCCTTCCTGGAAGCTATCGCCTCCGAGCAATCCATGCGCATGATTGCTATGAAGAACGCCACCGACAACGCCTCCGACCTGATCGACGACCTGACGCTGGTATATAACAATGCCCGCCAGGCCGCCATCACCCAGGAACTGGCCGAAATTACCGGCGGCGCGGAGGCCATGAAATGAGCGAGCGTCGCATAGATCGTAGCGTTTGGGACTTCTCAGAGCGCTTTACTGGTGACGGTAAGTTCCCGGAGACTTTCCATTGGGATTTAGGGGCAGCAGCCGGAGCTGAGTCCAGTGCAGCGCTGCATGGCTTGGCCGTCCTAGCTGCAGCCCGCCGGGCCGAGATGGATAGGTTATTGTGGGGCGACACGCAGCCAGGGGGTTACACTGACTATTCATTACACAACCTTAGCGAAAAAGTTCCACCGCCCCCCGATACCGGCGAATACCGCCCGCCGGAGCAATCCGGGTTTAGATGGGCCACCGAACAATTATTAGCAGGACAACAAGAGCAAGTGACTAGAGCAGAAAACGGAGAATCATAATGGCAACAGTAACGAAAGAACAAACCAAGACCCCGGCAGCAGTCGCGACCGGTAAGGTCGTGCAGGTTGTTGGTGTCGTGGTCGACGCAGAGTTCGCTCCCGGCCAACTACCCCCTATTAACAACGCTTTATTAACAACCCTTGGCGGCAAAAAATTGGTGCTCGAAGTCGCCCAGCACTTGAGCGAGACCACCGTCCGCACCGTGGCCTTGGCCAGCACCGACGGTTTGAAGCGCGGCGACCCTATCAACGACACCGGCGCTCCTATTAGCGTGCCAACCGGCGACGCTACCCTGGGCCGTATGTTTAACGTCATTGGCGAGCCAATCGACGGCATCCAG
>DASYJQ010000040.1:0-2952 GCA_035996265.1 Saccharimonadales bacterium (SeqCode) | reverse complement strand
GATCCGGTACCACTACGGGTACGAGTCATTACGACCCGGGTGTCACGGTCATCAAGTGTCTGAACGAACTCGCCCCGACTATCCTGGATGTCCGCATAGAACGAATACCAAGGCTCGAAACTCAGCGCCTGGTGCCGGTCTTTATCCGCACCGTCCATGAGCTTATGTTGGGCGAGATAAACACCGGCCGGCAAAGCAGTGTGCTCGACGCGGCCACAGCGGCACTGTGGGAGACCATCGACCAAAGTCGCCAACTTAAACAGTCTGATCCGCGGCTCCGTTCGCCCCGGCTAGAGGCCAGGCGGCACCAGACACGCTAGAACCCTGAGCGCGAGACGTCGATAATTACATAACGCGCTGGGCATGCGCAAGTTCTTGTATGGGGAAATGAGACATGTGGTACTCCACGGCCTCCGTAGGCAACACAGGGAACGAATACCCCAAGCCGTGCACTTTAGCCGAATATTCGTCGACTTTATTAAGCGGAACTGCTAGGGAGATGAATTCCTCTGGTCCCACCGTGCGCGCCGCCCGCTTTTCGTACGTACCGCCCAGCCCCATAGGTGCCAGCAGCATGTCATCCTCTGACACCGTTATGATGGCGCCGAAGTTGCCGGGTATGTCGGTTCGTGCACAGATCACATCTAGCGTAGATGTCTGGGGCGTAATATCACTTCGTAGATCAAACGCCCAGCGCTGTAAGCGATTGTAACCATTGGCATTAACATTTTGCTCCTGGGTTTTGCGAAGCGTCCTTAATCCTTTTCGCAGACTACCTGCCGCCAGCGCTTTTTTGAAAGTTCGCCCTGCAGTGTCCGCTATAAAATACGAAAACCAATCGGCTCCATTGCCATATTCCCACTCCAGGGGGTCGTCTGGCGTCTGGTATACATCGGCGTAGAACTTCGCATACGACCATGCGGTGGCAAAGGACGTACTCTGCATAGAGCCTTGAGTAAGTGCCCACGGATCAGTGTGAGGGCTTAGGCCACCCCCCAATATTGCATCGATAGGCCTGCGCAACCCGCCGGTCATACCGGCGCCATATTTATCGCCATCATACTGTAGTGCGCCAGTGCCGTGGTAGAGGAGGCCACGGCGTATATGGTCGCTGCCGTAAATCGCCTCAATGACGCTCCTGTTTGCGTCGTATGCGTCAAGTAGCGCCTGCGGAACCGGCTGCAGTCTTGCCTTCTCAAGCTCTCTTGGGAGTAACCGAGACTGTCTCCACAAAAATCGAAGTGTGACAACAACCTGGGCCGCTTTCCTGGCGCGGAAGGAGTGCTGTTCTGAGAAATTCTGTGTTTTTTGCGTCATAGATTTTGGTTACTTTAACTATAGCAAAATCACCTCATGATAGGTGAGAAAAAGAATCAGCTAAATTAGCTCCATATACTCGCCGCAGGTTGCGTACTATCCCATTATACCTTTCGACGAATCGGCAATGCGCGTAGACGCCCTTGCCGTGTTTGAGATACTACAAAAACAGCCCGGCGAACCGGGCTGTTTTATTTGCAGAAAGTAGTTTAGGCTTTCTTTTTGGTCTTGGCAGCCATCTTGGTGGCTTTCTTTTCTTCGCGGTTCTGCTTGATTGCGGCTAGCTTCTCTGTCTTAGCAGGTGCAGTTGGCCGGGCAATAGTCTTAACCTTTTCGAAGCTACCACCGGCCTTTTGGACAGCAGCCAGCGCGCTGGCGCTGATGCCTTGGGCTTGGATAGTTACCTTCTTGGTAACTTCACCCTTGGTAATAACTTTTACTTTAACGAAGGGGTTGCTGATAAGACCGGCCTTAGCCATAGCTTCGGTGTCGATAGTCTTACCGGCCAGTGCGTCAAGGTCCTTGGTGTAGACTGCCTCTGCAGGAGTCTTAAACGAGCGGAAGCCAGGCAGCTTCGGCAAACGGATCATAAGCGGAGTCTGACCACCTTCAAACCCTGGCTTAGCGCTGGAACCGGTACGGGACTTCTGTCCCTTAGTACCGCGACCAGCAGTTTTACCCTGGCCGGCTGCGATACCGCGGCCGACGCGCTTAGCGGCTTTGCGCTTTTCGGTCTGTAGTTCGTGAATTTTCATAGTTTAGGCCTCACTCTTTTTGGCGGCTGCCTTTTTAGGGGCGGGCTTAGCAGCGGCTTCAGTTTTAACTTCGGCTTTCGCTTCGGTTTTGGCTTCGACTTTTTCGTCTGCTTTCTTGTTGTCGGCCGCCTTGGCTTTAGCGGCATTTGCCTTTACGTAACCCTGCTGCGTAACCCATTGGTCGCGCGGTACGATTGCCTGCAATGCGGCAATAGTAGCGTAAGCAGCGTTGGTCTTATTGGTTGAACCAAGTGACTTACTCAATGCGTTCTTAACACCGGCGACTTCGAGCACGGTGCGTACGACACCGCCGGCGATCAGACCGGTACCGGCGCTGGCCGGCATAATGAGGATGCGGGCACCGCTCACTTTGGCTTCGGCTTCGTGGGCCAGTGTGCCGTTTTCGGTCTTCATAACAACGATAAAGTGTTTCTTGGCGATTTCGGTTGCTTTAGTAACAGCTGCCGTAACATCTGCACCCTTAGCGGTACCGACACCGACGCGGTCTTTGCGGTCACCGACCACAACGAGGGCGCGGAAACGGAAGCGACGGCCACCCTTTACGACGCGCGCAACGCGGTCGATGTGAATAACGCGTTCGTCGAACTGCTTCTCTTCGGGAGCCATGTCCGGACGACGGCCGCGCGGGCCACCGGGACCGCGGCCACCGCCTTGGCCGCCACGTCCGCCACCGGGACCGCGGCGATCATTATTCTGCTGCGGACCAGCTTGCTGCGGTGCGGCAGCAGGAGCTGTAGCAGTGGTTGTAGTATTCTCAGCCATATTAGAACTCCAGTCCTGCTTTACGTGCTGCATCAGCAAGTGCTGCAACCCGGCCGTGATAAATGTGACTGCCGCGGTCAAAGACGACTGTCTTTAC
>DASYJQ010000039.1:0-2009 GCA_035996265.1 Saccharimonadales bacterium (SeqCode) | reverse complement strand
GCAACGTGGCGGATAGATTTTGCGGCCCGGTTGCGCGGGGTGCGGCGCTTCCGTTTTTGCCCAAGTCGGTTGGGTCCAAATTGGGTCCCGTTGTTATCCCGTTCTTGATCTCGGCTGTTCTAAGTGATTGATGACTCTGACACGGAAGGGTGGCCGAGTGGTTTAAGGCACCGGTCTTGAAAACCGGCGTACCTGCAAGGGTACCGTGAGTTCGAATCTCACCCCATCCGCCATGCCAACCCCAGCCCTCTGTGCTCTGGAGCTGCACGGCGGAATCATGAGCCATTCATGCGCCACCGTCGTTCGTCACACGATTATGCGATGCACTCTGCAGGCGGCTGGTCGACATGGCGGGAGAAAACCGTTGCCCGGCGATATGATAGCAGCGTAGCGCTTAGGCTCGGACTCTGTTGGGTCATAGCAGGCTACGCCGGGGTCCTAACGCCGTGTTTCGCCAACTAGATTCGAGCCGGCCTCCGTGTCGATCCCGACAGCAGCTATGCGTTCTGTTATTTGCTGCTGAGGCGCGCAGTTGCTGTTCTAGATCAATCACCGGAGGGACTATTGATATGCGCTCCGGCTGATTGAGCCACTAGGTCGTGACACGCCGTCAAAATCGACTTTTGGCGCGAGTGTTGTTGTCCCGGTAAATTTGGCCGGCGAGTTGCTTTGAAGGTGGAAATTGAATGATGAGGCGGAGACAAACTTCGGATCGGCTCGCAGGTCGTGCGCCCCAACAGCGGCCTTGTCCGTGCCATTGAAGAGCAGGTTGTAATCCCAGGTGACATTCGTCGAGCTGGACGCCATTGCGGCATAAACAACGGTCACGCCGCTGCTGCCATACATCACATTGTTGAAAACCCTGGCGTCGTTCGAACTCGAAATGGCGATCTCGCCACCGGCCACGTGGCCGTAAAACTTCGCAGGTTCGCTTGCGGAGACGTTGTTGTGATAGGTCGTATTGTTGGCCACGTCAACGTGCTGACTGAGGTAGGAGAGAATGCCGGGACCGCCATTGCTGTAGGCGATGTTGTTATAGATCAGAATCCGGCCGTGATAGGCCTTGGCCTTGTTGCTATCGACGATGATGCCTTCACCATCGGTGATCCGGCACGGAGTGGTTTGGAACTTATTGCAGATAAAATTCTGGTTTGCGTAGAAGACATTATTGTAGACGAAGATCTTGGTGCCGGTGCTGGAGTCCACGTCCTTACCGGATATGGTCACGCCGCTGGTCGCGATCGGTGACCAGAAAGAATTATGGTGAATGACATTGTTGTTTATCGTGATGTAGTCACCCGGCAAGATGATCCCGGCGCCGGGGCAGTAGGAAATGTTGCTGTTCCGAACGGTTACGTGGTGGCTGCCGGTCCCGGCGCCGATGCAATTACCATTCGTCGTACTGTTGTAGTCGGCGGCAGACTGTGCCTGGGCCGCCGTAATGCTTTGCGCATTGCCGACGATGGTGAAGCCGTCGATGACAATGTAGGAGGGTGGAGTCGCCGCACTTAGATCGATAGCGTTCCAGGTGCTTCCCGTTTTTTTGACGATGGGATGGGATCCTGGATATGCCCTGAATGTGATGTAGCAGCCGGACGAGCCAGAGTGGGTAATCGAGAACGCTGCATAAGTCCCGTCGAGGACATTGATCGTATCGCAAGATCTGCTGCGACTGGCGGCTTGCTGGATTGTTAGAAAGGGTGCGCTGGTTGATGTGCCGGCGTTAGAGTCGTTGCCGTGCGGACTAACGTAATACGTCGCAGCGATAGCCGCTCCAGCGTGCAGCGATGCTGCAATTGCGATGACAACGGCTAGTACGCCGATTGCAAGCGTGCGTGATCTATTGTGCCGCACTCTATACCGGCCCAGTCGACCTGAGCCGTCCTTTGCCGGCTAATTCAGCTTGTAATTAGGTTGAGCGGGCGGCGTTAAACTGTGTGTGGGTATATTAAGACATCTTAAGGCTTTCGTAACTCGTCTCCCGCTCCCGCGAATATAGGCGGGCGCCT
>DASYJQ010000038.1:0-1672 GCA_035996265.1 Saccharimonadales bacterium (SeqCode) | reverse complement strand
ATACAGTGCAACTACCGCCAATGGATGCACGAAAGATACCACAGTGAACGCAACATTCAACCTTCGCCCGATATTGGCGTATACCGCCTTGCCTGCTATTTGTGAAAATGCGGCCGCGGTTTCAGTTGCTTCCGCCAATGTCACCAATGGGGTGGCAGGTACGGGTTTGTATCGCGGACCGGGCACGAATGCTGCCGGTAATTTTAATCCTGTTGCTGCGGGCTATGGTACGCATACCATCTGGTACGTGTTCACTTCTGCCGGCGGATGTACCGATTCTGTTTCGCAAACTATCCAGGTACACGCAAGGCCCCGTGTAACATTCACCTATCCTGCCGGGGGCTGCCTGCCTGTTGACGGATTGGTGCAATTCAGTAACGGCAGCACTATCGCAGATGGCCAGCCTTTATCTTATGCATGGAACTTTGGCGACCCAAATGCCACTCCGGGTAACCCGAATACGTCAACAGCGCTTAATCCAACACATAATTATGTTGACGGCAATTACATCATTAAGCTAAGTGTCACCACTTCTAATGGCTGTGCAACTGATTCTACTGCCAATGCCAGCTTCAGCCTTCGTCCGTTATTATCCTATCCTGCTCTGACGGCTGTTTGTCAAAACCTGCAGGGCACTGTTTCTGTTGCAACGGCCGTGGTTACAAACGGCTCGGTTGGTACAGGCATATATCGCGGGACAGGAACAAACGCGTCCGGTAATTTCAGTCCTTCAACCGCAGGTGCAGGCACGCACACCATCTGGTATGTATTTACCACGCCGGGCGGCTGCGCCGATTCTATTTCTCAAACCATTCTTGTGCATGCAAAGCCAACAGTTGCATTCACTTATTCAGGAAGCTGCCTGAATACGGATGGGTTAATGCAATACACAAATGGAAGCACTATCAGCGACGGACAGGCGCTTTCTTATGCATGGAGCTTTGACGATCCGAATGCAACACCTGCCAATCCAAATACTTCAACAATTTTGAGTCCCGGACACTATTATCGTGAGGGGATATACAATCCGCAACTGAAGGTCACTACTTCAAATGGCTGTGCAGATAGTTTGAAAGTGCCTGTTATGTTTGGCATACGTCCGCGGCTGGCGTATCCTTCGCTGCCGTCTGTTTGCGCCAGTGTGCCTGCAACAGTTTCAGTTGCTGCAGCCACTGTTACAAATGGCGTAAGCGGTACAGGAATATACCGCGGGCCTGGTACGGATGCCGCAGGTAATTTCAACCCTGCTGTTGCGGGAGCCGGAACGCATACGATCTGGTATGTATTCACCACTGCATTCTTCTGCAAGGATTCCATTCAAACCACTATTAAAGTATTGCCCAAGCCTAATGCTGCATTTACGGCTACGGCGGATATTTGCCGCGGTCAGACTGCAACCATTACCGACAACTCTAACATTTCCACAGGCCGCATCGTGAGCTGGAAATGGGATTTCGGAAACAGCACAACAGCGGTTTACAATAATAATAATCCGTTCCCTATATCTTATGCAACTCATAATATTTACCAGGTAAAACTGGTGGCGGTAAGCGACAGCAGCTGCACCAGCGATACGGTGACGCACGCTGTTAACGTTCATCCATTGCCGGTAGCAGATTTTACACTGCCAGCTGCCGTATGCATGCCGGATGGGAATGCCGTATTCACTAAC
>DASYJQ010000037.1:0-9963 GCA_035996265.1 Saccharimonadales bacterium (SeqCode) | reverse complement strand
GTTTCGTTTTTCAAAACTATAACCTGGTGCCGAACTTGACGGCCCTGGAGAATGTCATGTTACCCCTGGAATTCGCTAAGGTGCCCAGGTCTAAGCGAACCGCGCGCGCCAAGCAGTTGCTGACCCAAGTCGGTTTGACCGTTAACGAAATGGGGCGCAAACCCGGCAAGCTGAGCGGCGGCCAGCAGCAGCGGGTTTCTATCGCCCGGGCGTTGGCCAACAAGCCGAAGCTTATTCTGGCTGACGAGCCGACCGGCAATTTAGATTCACAAACCGGCAAAATGGTCTTTGACCTGTTGCACGGCTTGGCCCGCAGTGAAAACACCACGATTATCACGGTTACGCACGACTTGTCTATCGCGGGCAAAACCGACAAGACATTTCAGCTGCACGACGGCAAGTTAACGGAGGTTTAATATGGAAAAGGAAGTTTCAGGCGAAGAATTCCGGCGCATGTCGGCCGAAGCCGGCATGCAGCCTGCTAATTTTGTTGCGGCGCACCGGACGGCGCTGATATCGGTTGCAGTACTGGCGGTGGTGGCCGGGATTAGCTTTACCGGCGGCATCCAATATCAAAAAGGCAAAGGACCGGCCACCCCGGCTGCGATAGCCAATCAATCGGCTAACGGCCCAACCGGATTTCGCAGCTTTGGCGGCCCGCAAGGCCAACGGCCAACGGCCGGTACGGTAAAAGCCGTTAGTAGCACCAGTATTACGGTAACGAGCGACCGGACCGGTACGGACAGCACCTTGGCGATCACCAACACAACGGTCGTTACCAACGCCGACGCAACAGCTGCAGTGAGCGATATCCAAGTCGGCAACACCGTATTTGTCCAAGCTGCTTCTAATGACCCTAACACGGCGACGCGTATCATGCTTAACCCGACGATGATGCGCGGGCCAGGCGGCGGTGCGGCCGGCGGCACTACAAACACTGACACACAATCCCTATAGCCTGCCCACCGGTGTTATAATCTTATCCTAAGCCTAACCTAAGGTTTTACTGGCATACTACTATCAAAGGAGAAGCCATGGATGACCGTATAAGCAGTAACAACCGGAAAGCGATAGCGGCGGTCACCGTACTAGTTGTAGTTGTTGTGTTGGTGATGGGCGCTGAAGCGCTAACTGGCAAGCGGCCGGGTACGGTATCTACCGGCAACGCCGGCACGGCGACGACGGTTGTCCCCGCCTCCGCAAGCACGACCGTGCCGGATAACCGGCCGGCGGCAACCAGTACTGCCAGTGCCTACAAAGATGGCAATTATACGGCCACTGGCGCCTACGATACGCCAGACGGTACGGAAATGATAACAGTCAGTGTTACGCTCAGTGGCGGTACGATAGAAGCGGCGAACGTATCGCAGCAACCGATCAGCCGTGATGCGCGCGAATATCAGGACGCCTTTGCTTCTGGCTATAAAATATACGTCGTCGGCAAGGATATTACTACGATTCAACTTTCCCGGGTTTCCGGCTCGTCGCTGACCCCTCAAGGTTTTAATGACGCCCTCGAACAAATCAAAACTAAAGCCCAAAGCTGACATGCCAGTTATGTGGACGTTTGAGGCGATTGGTACGCAGTGGAACATTGAGTTATACGGGACTGAAGCTGCCGGCATTGATACCACCGCGTTGCAGGCGGCAGTGCAACGGCGGATTGCTGTTTTTGACCGCGACTATTCCCGCTTCCGGAGCGATTCGCTGGTATCGGCCATGGCTCGCCAGGCCGGAATGTATACGTTGCCGGCAGATGCCAAGCCATTATTTGATGTATACCACCAGCTGTATCTGTTGAGCGACGGTAAAATGACGCCGCTCATTGGTCGGTTGTTGGCTGATGCCGGGTACGATGCTAATTATTCGCTGCAGGCCGGCAGGCTGCAGCGGCCGCCGGCATGGGACGACGTACTGGACTACCAGTTCCCGGCGTTGACTATCAAACAGCCGGTGCTGCTGGATTTTGGCGCGGCCGGCAAGGGATATTTGGTAGATATTATTGGTGACATGCTGAGGCTACACGGCGTGCGCAACTTTGTGGTCGATGCCGGCGGCGACAGCCTGTGCCGTACTCCGCCGGGCCAAGCGGCGCGCATTGGTCTGGAGCACCCGGGCGACCCGTCGCAAGCTATTGGCGTGGCTACTATTGCCAACCGCAGTTTGTGCGGTTCTGCCGGCAATCGTCGGCGATGGGCCTCGTTCCATCACATTATGGATCCCGTAACACTGCTGTCGCCGGAACATATCCGAGCGGTGTGGGTCGTGGCCGGCACGACCATACTGGCTGATGCGTTGACAACCGGTTTATATTTTATGACGCCCGAAGTTCTGCAGCCGCATTTCGATTTTGAGTATGCCATCGTCCGGCAGGATTATTCGTTGGAACATTCCACACAGTTCCCGGCGGTATTTTTTACTAAAGAAAGGCTGCCGCATGCTGCGCACCATCGATGACCTATTAGACGGTATTACCATGTACCGCCTGGTGTTGTACGGGCTGGCGGCGCTGGCGGCAATTGGCATTGTTTTAGGGTTTATCGGGCAGCTTGGTTTGCCGGCCGGAGCGATGATTATATCGCTCAGCCTGTTATTGCTGGTTTGTTACACGGGGAACCGGTTTCTGAGTTGGGCCTGGGGCGTACCATCAAATAGCGAATCGTCGTTGATCACCGCGCTTATTTTGTTCTGTATTCTACCACCGGCTACGACCTTACCGCGGGCGATGGGTATTGCCGCTGCCGGGATTATTGCTGTTGCTTCTAAATATTTGCTCACCTGGCACGCCAAACATATATTCAATCCGGCGGCGATTGCTGTACTTGTCGTCGGCCTGATTGGCGTTGTGCCGGTCACCTGGTGGGTCGGCAGCCGCGCCATGCTGCCGTTTACGTTGCTTTTAGGGCTGCTGGTGACCTGGACGGTTCGCCGCAGTCATATGCTGTTCAGTTTTGTAATTGCTGCTCTGGCCGTCTTGCTATTCATTGGTATGCGGCATGGCCAAGAGGCTCACACGATTATAGCGGGGGCATTCACCTCGTGGCCGCTCATATTCTTTGGAACGATTATGCTGACTGAACCGGCAACCATGCCGCCACGCCGCAGGCAGCGCATATTGTATGGCGCACTGGTAGGTATTTTGTTTGCATCACAACTGCATATTGGCATCGTATCGGCCACGCCGCAAGCAGCGTTGATTATCGGTAACATCTACGCCTTTGCCGTGGGCATACGGCGTAATGTGCGCATGACCTTTGCCGGTAAACGGCAGTTGACGCCCACAACCTATGATTTTAGCTTTACCCCGGATCACCGGTTCTCGTTCCTGCCGGGGCAGTATATGGAATGGACAATTCCGCATGGACCGGCCGATGGCCGGGGTAACCGCCGCACATTTACCATTGCGTCTTCGCCTACTGAGCCGGCAGTGCATATTGGGGTAAAATTCTACGTGCCTGCTAGTAGCTTTAAACAAGCGTTGCTGGCCATGCAGCCCGGCGATAGGCTTACGGCCGGTCAGTTAGCCGGTGATTTTGTCCTGCCGCGAGACCCACAGCAAAAGTTGGTGTGTATTGCCGGCGGCGTTGGCATCACCCCATTCTGCAGTATGGTAGCTTACCTGGCGGCTACGGGGCAGACGCGAGACATGGTGCTCCTGTATTTCGTCAAAAGACCCCGAGAGGTTGCTTACCGGGATGAACTGCGGCAAGCCGCAAAGCACGGCGTGCGCACCAAAATCCTGCAGGGCGCACTGCAACCAGACGCCATAGCTCAGGCGGCGAGCGATTACCGGGAGCGTCTGTTTTATATCTCGGGTCCGCCGGGCATGGTCAGGTCACACCGTGCCGTGCTCCGGAGTATGGGTGTTCCCGCCAACCGGATTGTGAGTGATTATTTCTCCGGATATTAACTATTGTATCTCTGGTATTATGAAGCGATGAACATGGTTAAAACATATCCTTTAGATTCCAAGTACCGTAAACAGAATGGGCTCTTCGTTGTGGACGCCGTCCAGTTGCCGATTCCAGATGATTTCGAAGTTCACGAGCAGTCGGTAGTGTACATCCCGCCCGGCCAGGTAGCGGGCAACCACACGCACCCCCGGCAGGAAGCGTATATCTGCTGCGACGAGGGCGCTGAGCTGCACTGGATGGACGAGTCCGGCGAAGAGCATATCGAGGTTATGGGCGCCGACCGTGACGGCGGCCCTACCTTGTTCGTCGTAGAGTCTATGGTCGCGCACGCCGTCGTTAATACATCCGGGCATGGCATAAGTTTGTTCGGATATGCCGACGGGCCGTTTGAGGATGTCGTAGGCAGCGTCGTAGTCTCGAAGCCCGGAGCGTCTGCCGGTCCGGAACTCTCCGGTCAGGAAGCGGTCACCGTTGCCACGTTGTTATCTAAGTTGCAGCCCGGCTTTTTGCCGTTTGTTATTTTTCATCAGCTTGCCCGGCTGCTGCCGATGCCGGTCGTGGAAGTCGTGCCGCTCAGGACAACCGGCAACGGCAAGGTAGAGATCCTGCTACTGAACCGCGAAGCCGACGACCCTATCTGGCCCGGAAAACTGCACGTACCCGGTACGGTTATACGCGCTACGGACACCGAGTACTCGTTCGAGAGTGCGTTGCGCCGCGTCATACACGACGAAATGGCCGACACCGAGGTTTCTGAACCGGTATTTGTCGAAACCATGCTGCACCGTTCGTTGCGCGGCATGGAAGTGGGTCAGATTTTTTGGCTGGATGTTCGCGGCAATCCAAAACAAGGCGCTTTCTATGACGTCAACAACCTGCCTGATTCGCTCATAGCCGCCCAACTTGGGTTTATCCAAGCTGCTATCGTGCATTATAAAAAGACCAAAGCTTAGCTTACGAGTTCGGCTACTTCGCCGCGGCGTTGTGCAACCAGACGGCGAGCGATACTTTTGCCCTGTTCGGTGAGTAGCATGTCGTCGACAGCCGCCGCAACGTTTTCGATGTATTGCTCCGGTTCAACCCCTTTACGGATAGTGTCCAGCCAGAAATTTTCATGCGTAAAGGGCCATAAACGGTCGGCTTCGCAGGCGATGATTAGCTCGGCCGGCGTATTTTGCCCCCGAATATACTGCAACGGCCGCTCGTGGTAATGGACGATGTCGCTGATAAAATATCGCTGTTCGACGGTCAGCAGCGGATCAAATGTATAGTCGCTTAGTAGCTGGAAGGCGTGGGCGCTGCCGTAGACGGTGTGCTTAATTTTTGATTCGGCAGCCTTATGGTTAAAAGCGATCCCCGAATAATCGAGACTGTCGGCGATGTCATGGTGGGTCAGTTTGCTCCAGCCGCAATCATGCACAATAAGCGCAATGTATATCAGCCGTTCGTCAACCGGTGCTTGGGCGGCGGCAATTAATTCCGGCAAGAAAGACATCGATACAACAGTATGAACATTGGTTGTGCGCACGCCCAAATGCGGTAGCACGTAGCGGAAGAAGTCACGGTACTCAGCCGGAACATGGCTCAGATACTTGTCGTCCCACGGTATGTAGGCGAGCAAATGAAGGCGCTCCGGGGCGATGTCGTTATGTGTGGGTAGCCGTATTTGTATGTCAGCCGGAACATAACCGTTTTGGCCTGTGGGGAGAGAAATCTTCTGGAATTGTGCTACGGATGCAGGGCGGTCTTGCGCCGGGATCGACGGCGGTAGTGGCATAGTGGCTCATATTATATAACAGCGGCCACTATCTTAATAATTATGAGCACAAAAGTAGGTGACGGCGTCGATGCCGCCTGTGTGATATGGGTACGGCCAAGGTGTATAATGGCGGTAAAGTTAAAGCTCTAAGGAATGAAATGCATCTTACGGACCAGACACCGATCGTGTCGCTTAAATCTTATAAACGTACCAAAATTATTGCTACCGTCGGGCCGGCAACAGACAGCTACGAGGCTATTTATAAGTTGATCGCTTCGGGTGTCAACGGTATCCGTTGTAACTTCAGCCATGGCACGTACGAGGAACGCGACCGCCAGATTCCCTGGGTTCGGAAGGCTGCCGCAGAACTTGGCAAGCCAGTCGCCATTATCCAAGATCTGCAAGGGCCTAAAATTCGTCTGGGCGATTTTGAAGGGGTCATCGAAATCAAAACCGGCGACCACCTGAGCTTTGAATATAAAACCGACTATCCGCACAGCGGCCACATTCCAATTCAGTATGACCTGAGCGCCAAAGTGAAGCCCGGCGAGCGCATGTACCTGTTCGACGGACGTATCAAGATGGAAATTACCGCTGTGCGCGATGGCGTGGTGTACGCTAAGGCCCAAAATAGCGGTGCAATCATTAAGCGCAAGGGCATGAATCTGCCGGACACCAACTTTGGCGGCGATATTTTGACCAAAAAAGATTTGGAAGACATCGCCTACGGGGCCAAGCAGGACTTTGATTACGTGGCCACCAGCTTCGTGCAGACCGCCGTTGACATCGAAAATCTGCGGCGCATTTTACTAGAGCACAATCAGCACGCCAAAATTATCGCTAAGATCGAGACTAAAGCGGCCGTTGACAACATTGAAGCTATCGTTAAGGCCAGCGATGCCATTATGGTGGCCCGCGGTGATCTTGCCGTCGAAACGCTTGCCGAATCCGTACCGGTCGTGCAGCGCCAAATTATCGGCCTCGGCCTTAAATATGCCAAGCCGACCATCGTGGCCACCCAAATGTTAATCAGCATGACTGAAATGCCCGAGCCGACCCGTGCCGAAGTATCCGATGTCGCCACCGCCGTATTCGTCGGCGCCGACTGTGTAATGTTGAGCGACGAAACCGCCAACGGCAAATACCCTATCGAGGCCGTACAGGTTATGAAACGGGTTATTTTGTACGCCGAGCGCCATGCGGTGCTGAAGGCCGTATTCCAGCTGGAACGCGAAGATAACATGCAGAATGCCATATCCAGCGGTATCATCAACCTGGCCGAAAATATCCACGCAACAGCTATTGTCGCCGAAACCGCCTCCGGCGCAACAGCCATTCAGATTGCCGCCCGCCGCCCGGAAACAGCGCTTATTGCCGTCACAGACACTCCACGCACCGCACAACAACTATCACTGGTGTACAGCGTTAAGAGTTATGTACGCCCCATTGACGCCCAAGCCGCTCAAAAGCTGACTGACTGGCTGCAAGCCAAGCACGTATTAGAAACGGGCGACGTCGTTGTAACCGTATCCGGCCGTTATCCCGGCCGCGTCGGCACCACCGACACCATCAAAGTCCGCGTTTTAGAATAGTTTTACCCCAGATTAGGGTGCTCAGTATCCTAGAATACGTCCATTTTGGTGAACGGCAGGATGCGCAGGGCGAGCTTGCCGATGATGTTTTGGACCGGAACCGGGCCGAGTACCCGCGAATCCAGCGAGTTACTGCGGTTGTCGCCCATAACGTAAATCTGGCCAGCAGGGATGGTCATATTAATATTACCGTCGGTGTCGGGTATGACCGAACCGGCGCCGTAGGGTAGCGTCTTATCCGGCTGGAAGCCGCCGGGGTGGGCGTCATTAAAAACGGTAACCGTGTGGTTTTTGATAACGATCCGTTCGCCCGGCAAACCAATAACCCGTTTGATGATCTGCTTGCCGGCGTCGCCGTATCTCGCCAGGTTATCGTCATGCACGACGACAATATCGCCGCGGTGCGGCACATAGGCATGGCCGGTTATATGCGCCCAGGTTTTAGGTACTTTCCAGATGATAAGCCGGTCATTGTTTTGCAATGTGACTTCCATGCTTTCGCCGTTGACTTGGTATGACTGGAATACATACAACGTTAATACGACGGCGATAATCGGTGCTATCAGCAAGATCGCAATCGTTGATATGATACTGCGTATATTGTCCGGCTGGTGGTGCTGGGTGGGTTTGGGTTCCATGAAAATTCTCTTTTACTGTTCCATTGTAGCAAAGGCGGTATAATGCGTAATCATAAGGGGTTTAAAAACTATGTTTACAAAAAAGACAATCCGCGACATTGAGCTTCGTGGCAAGACCGTGATCCTACACGGTGAACTTGATGCGCCGCTGAATGACGCGGGTACTGAGGTTACCAGTGATTTCCGCGTCAGGTGCAGTCTGCCAACCGTTCAATACCTGCAAGAGCAGGACTGTAAGATTGTCCTGATATCCAAGCTTGGCCGCCCGGACGGCAAAGTTGACAAGCGCCAAAGTTTAAAACCGGTTGCCGCCTGTATGGCTAAACTATTAGGCCAGGACGTGCATTTTGTACCTGACTGTGTCGGTGACGACGTACGCCAGGCAGTACAAAGTATGCAGCCTAAAGACTTAATTATGTTGGAGAATCTCCGATTTCATCCCGAAGAGGAAGAGAACAGCGATGATTTTGCCAAACAAATTGTGGCCGATACCGGTGCAGAAATCTTTGTGCAGGATTGTTTTGCCCTAGCCCACCGCAAGGAAGCCGGCACGGACGCTATTACGCGCTGCCTGCCCAGTGTTGCCGGCCTGCACCTGGAAAAGGAAGTCGATACGATTACTAAGGTGATGGAAGATCCCGAGAAGCCGCTTGCCGCTATCGTTGGCGGCGCTAAGATTGCCGACAAAATAGACGTACTCAATAAGTTTATCGAGATGGCCGATTTTGTGGCGGTTGGCGGCGCTATGGCCAATACATTCTTGGTCGCCAAAGGCCACAAGGTAGGCAAGAGCAAGTACGATAAAGACGAATTGGAGCTGGCCCGCGACATTATGGATAAGGCTGACGCGAAGTCTAAAGCCGGCCGTTTTACCTTTTATCTGCCGCAGGACGGCGTAGTCGCCAAGTCGGCCGACAAGAGCGCACCGACCCGTTTAGTCGACTGGGATGCCGACCTGATCGCCGATGTGCAGTGTTACCCTAAAGCGCCGGCTCCTGAAACTCAAAAGGTTGCCGGCGACGAAATGATTTTGGATGTCGGGCCATTCTCGGCTGCCTTTATTGCCGGCGGCATACAGCTGGCTCATACCGTGGTTTGGAACGGTACATTGGGTGTTACCGAGACGCCGGCCATAACTGGTCCGGTTGGCCCATTCTCGCACGGTACAGAAGTGCTTATTGAAGCGCTAACGGGGGAGTTCGGCGCCCATCCGTTTGTAGTGGTTGGCGGCGGCGACACTGTTGGATATATCGAACAACGCAAGCTAACAGACGTGTTTAACCATGTTTCTGCTGGCGGCGGCGCCAGCTTAGAACTGATGGCTGGCCGCAAATTGCCTGGCGTAGAAGCACTAGAAAATAAAGACTAGGGAGCGAGCACTGGCGGGTCAGTGTGGCGCATCGCACACGTTTCTCTGAAGATGCATGCACGGGCGCCAGCTACGCCTAACGCCCAGTCGCGGACATGCTTCACACAAATAGGAGTTTCCGGACCCAGGGCCGCCTTAACAGCGTCCCATTCGGCGCGTACGAGGGGGTCGACGGTTGCAACTGCTTCGGCAACGCCGTCAGCACAAACCAGCGGGGCATTGGGGTTGGGCGGGGTAGGCATAATAGGAAACATTATGCAACTTTACAAAACATTATGCAATTTTGTATTTCCTACGATGCTTATGCTAAGCTAAAGGTAAATTGTCATGACACGCAAGATGTTAATTGTTGGTAACTGGAAGATGAACCTGAACGTAAGTCAGGCGAGTTTGCTAGTGCACCGCCTACAAGAGCGGACACGTATGAACCGCAGCGTCGAAATCGTATTGGCACCGCCAATGCTCGACCTGCAGCCGTTAAGCATGCAAATCGACCGCCGTAAATTCCGCCTTGCGGCCCAGAACGCCTATTACAAAGACGAGGGCGCTTTCACCGGTGAAGTCAGTTTTAGCATGCTGCGCGAGTTGGTGCACTACGTTATTGTCGGCCATTCTGAGCGCCGCATTTATTTCCACGAAGATTTACCGCTGATCCGCGACAAAGTCCAGGCAGCCATCCGTAACGGCATTA
>DASYJQ010000036.1:0-4398 GCA_035996265.1 Saccharimonadales bacterium (SeqCode) | reverse complement strand
TCAGTTCGGTTTCGGTGGCCTGTTCGAGCATGCTCATGTCGATCGGCTGGGCATGGTATACCATGCGGATAACTTCGTGGCGCAGGTTGGCCTGCATTTCGTCGAACAGCAGCGTACCCTGGCGGCGGTATTCAACAAGCGGGTCGCGTTGGCCAACACTCATCCAGTGGATACCTTCGCGCAGATGGTCCATGTTTTCGAGGTGTTGCATCCAGAGGTTATCGAGTACTTGCAGGTAAATGTCGCGTTCTACTTTGCGTAAGATCTCGGGGGTGAAGGCAACTTCGCGGCCTTCATATAATTCGAGTGCCTGCCTGGCGAATACGTCGCCGATTTTGTCGGAGGGGGCGTCGAACAAGCGATCGAGACCCTTTTCGTCGAATGGGAATGTTTCGCGGACCATGATTTCAAAGTTTTCGGTCAATAGTTCCGGTGAGGCAGCCATGGCTTTAGCTTCTTCTTCGGCAAAGATACGGACGCGCTTGCTGATGTCGTCGCTGAGCAGGATTTCGCGGCGCATGGCGTACACCGCTTTACGGTGGCGGTTCATGACGTCGTCGTACTGCACAACGTTTTTGCGTTGGTCAAAGTGGAAGCCTTCCACTTTCTTTTGGGCGCCTTCCAGGCTCTTGCTGATCAGACGATTTTCGATTGGCGTCTCTTCGTCGACTTTGAGGCGTTCCATAAGGCCGGCAATACGGTCGCCGCCAAAGATACGCATCAGGTCGTCTTCGGTACTGACGAAGAATTGGGTCGTACCTGGATCACCCTGGCGCCCGGCACGGCCACGCAGCTGGTTGTCGATACGACGAGATTCGTGGCGCTCGCTACCGAGGACAAACAAGCCCCCCAGCTCCTTAACGTCTTCATCGAGCACGATGTCGGTACCGCGGCCGGCAATGTTGGTAGCCAGCGTAACAGCGCCCCTCTGCCCGGCCCGGGCGACGATGGCGGCTTCTTTTTCGTTGTTCTTGGCGTTCAAAACTTCGTGCGGCACACCAGCTTTAGCCAGCATGTTACCGAGTTTTTCGTTCTTTTCGATGGATACCGTGCCGAGCAAAACCGGCTGACCCTTGGTGTGCAGCATCTTCACTTCGTTGACGATGGCTTTAAACTTGCCTTTTTCACTCTTATATATACGGTCGGTACGGTCTTCGCGGACGATTTTACGGTTGGACGGAACTTCAACAACGTCCAATTTGTAGATCTGGTGGAACTCTTCGGCTTCGGTGGTGGCCGTACCGGTCATACCGGATAATTTCTCATACAGGCGGAAGTAGTTCTGGAATGAGATAGTCGCCAGGGTCATGCTTTCCTGTTGGACTTCGACGCCTTCTTTGGCTTCGATAGCCTGGTGCAAACCTTCGTTGTAACGGCGACCCTTCAGCAAACGGCCGGTAAATTCGTCGACAATGACGATTTCGCCGTCGTTAGTCACCACGTAGTCTTTATCGCGCTTAAACAGCGCCTGGGCGCGCAGGGCTTGCTCCAGGTGGTAAATAGTACGAATGTTTTCGGTCGCATACAAACTGCTCAGACCTAAAACCTTCTCGACTTTGTCGACGCCTTTTTCGGTCAGGATGACTGTCTTTCGTTTTTCGTCGGTCTCGTAGTGCGTTTCGGCGGTCAGTTGGCGGGCGACTTTAGAGAACTGGGCGTAGGCGTTACCGCTGGTGACGCTTGGCGCGGAAATAATCAACGGCGTACGGGCTTCGTCGATTAGGATGGAGTCAGCTTCGTCGACAATTGCGTAATGCAACTCGCGCTGACGCAATTGCTCGGTCTCGCGGACCATGTTATCGCGCAGATAATCAAAGCCGTATTCGTTGTTGGTACCGTAGGTGATGTCGGCGGCGTAGGCTTCCTGACGGGTGGCCGGCTTCAGGTGATGCATACGCTTGTCTTCGTGCTCGTTGTTGGTAAATTCAGGGTCGTATACAAATGAGTGGTCGGCAACGATGATACCGACGGTCAGACCCAAAAAGCTGTACACCTGGGCCATCCAGCCCGCGTCACGCTGGGCAAGGTATTCGTTAACCGTAACCAGATGCGCGCCCTTGCCGGTCAGTGCGTTCAGGTAAATTGGCAATGTCGCTACCAGGGTTTTACCTTCACCGGTCTTCATTTCGGCAACGTTGCCTTCGTGCAGTACCATGCCACCGATCAACTGAACGTCGAAGTGACGCATGCCCAGCACGCGGTCGGCAGCTTCGCGCATAACGGCGAATGCGTCCGGCAAAATTTTGTCGAGAGATTCCTTTTTAAGGCGCTTTTTTAGGACATCAGTCTGCTCTTGCAGCTTGCTGTCGGACATATTCTTGTACTTGTCGGCAACTGCATTGACTTCTTTAACACGCTTTTTAAGGCGCTTTACGGTACGAGCCTGCGGGTCTCCGAGCAACTTCTTGAGCAAAGCATTCATGGCCATCTAAAAACAACTCCCTCTTTCCAATATTCAAATTCCAGTATATTGTAACGCGTTCTACCGGATAACGCTACAGATGTTTGGATATACGGACATCAAGTCCTATCCCTGGAGCGCTCAGGCGATTATTGCATAGCTCAAGATAGGCGTAAATATTGCTAAAAATAAAATAAGTTCTATAATCACACCTTATAATTAATAGACATAATACTAGGTATGATTGCTTTACCTAATTCTCGCAATCGGAAGTTTTTACTCTATGCCCCAATTCGAGACCCCGGACATGACTCAGCGTTTCCCCGGCTCAAGTAGACCTCAGCAACTTGGTCACTTTATCGCCGAAACCGCCATAGCTCCGGAAGAGCCCGAAGATCTCCCGGACACCGACGCTGCCGGCTATCCGGAAATTACCGCTACAGAAGACGAGGCGCCTGCCGTCGCCACAGTCGACGATGATCCGGCTCCTACTCCACATAACGCCGGCGAGGATAAGGGCGGTAACACGCTCCCGCTCCCACCGGCAGGCGGAACTCCGCCCGCTGACGGTGACCCGAATGGCAAGGTTCGTGAAACTGCCGAAGCGCCGCAGCCCGTAGAAGCCGACGAACACGTTCCGGCAACGCAAGATGACAAACGTGCCTTAGGCGATAGTATTCGCACGGCAGTAACCGTACAGACCAATTCCGACCCGGAACATAGTGGATCATGGATAGAATACGAACAACCACGGACTGAAGCAGACATTCCGCTCCAAGCCCGTGAGTTGCTGGCCACGATTCCCGCCAATGAACGAACCGAGATAATTTCCTATGCCGAAGAAAAAGGCACCAGTGGCCGCAACAGCCTGGATTGGCGTACGCCAGAAATTTCGCGAATAGCCTTCCTGCGGCGCGAGCGTGAACCGGACGGCCAGAACGTCAGAGAAGTACGCGTAGACTACACCGTAGCCAGGACCTCAGCGCCATACGAAGATCCACGAAAAGCTCCACGGTTTGAGTGTGAGCGTACCGTCCAAGCAGTAACCGGACCAGAAGAGCACCTACGGGAGCATCTGTATTATGGTCACGACCTCACCGTCGATACCACCCGGACGCAGGAGCTTGACCATGCCGAAGTGGCCGGAGTTGTGCAACATATTCGAGAGAGCGAACCTGAAACATTTAACGACGCCCAGGAGTATGGAGTACGAAATGTGCCCGTAACTACAGAAGATCTACGCACACTGTACGACACGGCCCGCGAAGCGCTTGCCCCTGCCGGTAGCACCGAACGCTCCGACACGGGCCGCGCTGAACAAGAACGGCCGATCGCTGAATCGGACATTCCTAATCGCGCCCGGCGCTTCCTTGAGAAGGTTTCTATCGGGGGCGAAGCCGAAGTGGTTTCCTATGTCGAACGGCTCGTACACGACGATGCCGACGGCCACATAGCAGTTCAATTCGTACGCCGCGAGGAAAACTCAACAACCGGCAATATACGACAGTGGCAGGTCGATTACACTATCAACACGAGTGACTTATCGACAGTACCCCGTGACGGAATTCGTTTTACGCGCGGCGCCGAAGGGAGGTACGACCCCGCCCGCACTTCACGCGACGAATTTCTCGCGTCTCTGGATACTTACGATTGGAATACCGACAGCCCTACTCACGCAGTCAGTGTCTACGACCATAGCCGTGATACTAATACGAACTTTAATACCCCGCTCCATCGCAGCGAGTTAAACGAAGTAGTGAACCATCTCCGCGGCGACAACCACGGTTCGGCATAGCCAGCGAAGCGTGTAAATTATTAGACTTCGAATGCTCTTGTATTTGGGCCGCGGCGCACTATAATCGGTCAAGTTAGATACCGATATTCAGGAGAATCATACATGCCCGAACTAAATTTCACGCCTCCCGAACGTAACATTGGCTGGCCAAATGGAAGCCCTCAACCGGGGCAGTTTGCTGCCGATGTAGATATTACCGCCG
>DASYJQ010000035.1:0-1784 GCA_035996265.1 Saccharimonadales bacterium (SeqCode) | reverse complement strand
GACTTCCCGGTACTTTACAGGATGGGGCGAGTCGCAATGCCCCTCTTCGGCTTTGTCCTGGCTTACAAGCTCGCCCGCTCCGGTACATTGGCAAACGGCGCATATGGACGGGTGATGAAGCGCCTGGCTGTGTTCGGCCTGCTCGCGTCGCCGATGTACGTAGCAATGGTCGGATGGCAGCCGCTCAACATCATGTTCACATTGCTGTTGGCTGTAGCAGTGATGTATCTGATCGAGAAGGGCGGACGCTGGCGCGTGATGAGTGCCACCGTGCTGTTTTTCGCATGCGGAGCATACGTGGATTTCTCCTGGTTCGGCGTGCTGCACTGCCTGGCCGCATGGTGCTACTGCAAACGGCCGGACTGGCCCGCGCTGTCGGCCTGGGTAGCCGCCACTGCCGCGCTCTACACAGTCAATGGAAATTTATGGGCGCTGGCCGCGCTGCCTGTCATCCTCGTCGCCTCCCGCATCGATGTGCGCATGCCTCGACACCGATTCGTCTTTTACGCTTACTATCCGGCGCACCTTGCAGTGCTGTGGGGCTTGGGTTACATGCCTTGACGGCCTGGTAACGTAGTTGTGAAGATTGCGGCTATTTCGAGGTATTCCGACGAACTCACCAGGGATAAGATGATCCAGACCGGCGTCACGGCACAGCGCATCAACGCGCTGATCCTGGCATTCGAAGCGGACGGCATCACACTTGAAACCAGCCCAAAGTTTGCCCGCGCGCCGCAAGGTTCGCGGGCTTTTTCATGTCCGCCGAAATGTGTATCCAGGCGTTAACTCATTGTGCATAATGCAGTGGCACTCTGCGGGGGACGATGAAAAAGCTTTTGATAGCATTGCTGCTGTTGCCGTTGCTGGCGCGGGCGGGTGACTTGCCGGACCTGGGCCAGCCCGCTCTTGGGCGCTATGAACTGAGCCGCGGCCAGCTCGCCGCCGAAACTGCTTATATGGCACTATGGTACGTCGATTACCGCCAGACGATGGATATCAAGAATTATTGCCTAAGACAGCACCCCGGAGGCACGCGAGGTCCGAATGGAATAGTTACCTATCCAAACGGTGATTTTTGCGTGCCGTACGAATCCAATTTGCTATTGGGAAGCCACCCGAGCGACGCGAAAATCCGAAACTACTTTCTCGGGCTCGGGATAGCGCATGTTGCCGTTACCAAGGTGCTGCCGACCGAATATAGGCCATATTGGCTTGGCGCCGGCATTGCGGTGCAGCTCTATACAGTGATCAAGAACAAGAGGATGGGGTTGACGGTCAATTTTTAAGTCAGATTATCGAATCGAGAGACAGACGGGCGTGCCAAGCGTGATCCGGTCGTTTTATTGTCTGTTCGAACGTTCCGCGTTCCTTGGTGGTCTTTATTTTGCCGATAACATTCCAACCCTTGACGTGCTACGGCATCAACCCATGCGACGATTTCCCACTCCAAAACGGGGATTTCTTCAACGAGGTCATACGGCGATTGGTGCATGATTAGATGATGGTTGCCGGCAGGTGTTATTAGCAGCTCGGTAATTTGACATAATATAAATTATGCGAAATTCAGGAGGTTCTTAAAGTATTGCCGCAGGGTAATTTTGCAGTTACTATCACCGGCCAATTTTGGAGTCAATCATGCGGCCTAAGAAAAATAGTAAAAATAAATATTGTTTCGCGTCGGAATTTGCTACAGCCCGCCAGAGTGCGGGCTTTTCTGTCACCGGCGCCGCGAATATTTGCGGCCGCAGCGTGCGATCAATAGTCGATTGGGAAGCCGGAAGGCA
>DASYJQ010000034.1:0-10559 GCA_035996265.1 Saccharimonadales bacterium (SeqCode) | reverse complement strand
TTGGCTCCGCAAGCCAACGCTCTATCCAGCTGAGCTACGGGTGCATATTGAGTAACAGGGGTAATCTTATCACGAATGAGGGGTAATTACCAGTGTCTATATGGTAGAATAGAACGGTATTTCAGGAGAGGTCGCATAGTTGGTCTAGTGCGCTGCACTCGAAATGCAGTATAGGGCAACCTATCGAGGGTTCGAATCCCTCCCTCTCCGCCAAACAAAAAGCCTGAGCGTCGTGCCGGGCTTTTTGTTTGGCGCTATCTATTTTTTTATCTCAGGCAGCTTGGGCTTCGCGCCGGCGCGTCCGGCTTTCGGTGCGGGCAGTCTTTCCACTTCGGTAGTTTTGATTGGTTCCCTGTCGCCAGCCAGCGCCTCGGCAACAGAACCGGAACGCCGCAAGAAATACCAGGCAACGATGGCCGCCGCGCCCAATACGACCAGGGCAATGCCGTAACTCACGAGCAATCCGCGCAGGTCGTTTATAAGCAATTCCACGATGCGCATAACTTTTTGCTGCAGCGGTTGGCTGCCGGACTCTGACTTGGCGAACTCGATCGTCGCCTTGTGAATTACAAAACTGCTCGTCCAACCCAGCGCGGCGGTGAATGCTCCGACGACAGCCGTGATAACGCCCAGCCGGCGCAAGCCTGCCCGCCAGTTGCCGCCCAGTAGCACGACGCCGGCGCCAAGCAAGAGCGATGATCCGCCGAGCATAGCTATCGACAGCAATACGTATTGGTAGACTTTCGGCACGGCTTGTAATTGCTGGCTCAGTGTTTTGCCATTACTGCTTTTAACCGTATCGGCGTCAAACTTGGAGTCCTTTAAAAAGTCGCCATTCACTACGTCGTCGCGGGCTTTGGTGACGGCCCCGGCTTTATCAAAACCGGGCGGTAAGCAAGCGGCGTTAAAAGCATCGACTCCCCCGCTCGGCATCGTGGCGGCCGTACAAACCGGCAGCATATCAATCCGGTGCTGCACGTAGGCGGCCATACCGTCGGCCAGCCGGGTTTTGGCGTCGGTTAGGTCAATCGAAAATGCCAGTCTTGGTGTTTTGCCCTGTAACCAGGCGTAGGTGGCATCCAAGGCGTGTTCTGATTGTCCTTGTACGTACGCCGGCGGGAAGGCTTGTTTGATAATATTCCGTACTTCCGGCTTATCGGTCGGAATGGCGTCGTTGTTTTGGCTCGGGTGATCCTTTTGGGCCTGGTCCAGCGCGTCCCCTATCCCCGTTTGATAAATGCCGCTTTCGCGCAGAGCTCCCTTTATAGGACCGGACTTGCCGGCTACCATGTAGATGCTTCCAAACAGGCCGAAGCCGAACAGCGCGAGTGTCAGGAGTGAAGCGCACATGCCTACTAAAAATTTATGTCGTAATTGCATACGCTTATTGTAAGGTATAACAGTCCAAAAACAATCTGGCACTGTACGGCTAGTTTATAGTTTTTTTAAGCAGCGAGTGGTATTATGAGGCTATGGATGAGAAGGGGCTAGGCCGCCGTTTGCAAGCGGCGCGGGTGGCTGCGGGACTGACGCAGCAATCGTTGTGTCAGAAGGCACAGCTTAGCTATTCGACGCTCACAAAGATCGAACGCGGCGCTATCAAGTCCCCGTCTATCTTCACGATTCAAAGTATCGCCGGCGCTCTCGGCCTTAGTCTCGACGAGTTGCTTGGCGGCGCACCAGTTACAAATCATCCGCACAAGCAACGCTCACAAAGCGGAGTGGGCTTCGTTTATTTCGATATTAACGGTTGCTTGGTGCGTTTTTTTCATCGGGCTTTTTCGCGCCTCAGCGAAGTTACCGGGGCCTCGGCCGATGTTGTCGAAACACTTTTCTGGCACTACAACGACCAAGTCTGCCGCGGTGAGATGGACATGGAGACGTTTAACCACACCCTGGGCAGGGAGCTCAATATCACCGGCAGCGTCGATTGGCTTGACTACTACATCGATTCCATAGAACCGATTCCGGTGATGCAGGAGCTGGTACGGTGGGCCGAACAGCACTATCGTATCGGATTGCTGACCAACATTATGCCCGGCTTCGTTAATACTTTGATTAAGAAGGGACTAATTCCGGACGTCCACTACGACGCCATTGTTGATTCATCCGTCGTTAAAGCCATTAAACCGGAATCCAAGATATATACTATCGCCACTACTAAAGCCAATTGCCCCGCCGCCGAGATTTTGCTAGTGGACGATTCGCGCGTAAATCTTATGGCTGCCGAAAAACACGGCTGGCACGTGCTGTGGTTTGATGATTACCGCCCTGACGAATCAGCGAGCCGCGTCCGCGGCGCCCTCGAGCCGGCAGCGGCTGCATAGCCCCTGTATCTCCAGCTGGTGGGCAGTGGGCGTAAAACTATATGATGCAGCGAGCCGGGTCAGTAATTGTTCCAACTCATCTTCATTTATCGCGGTTGTAGTGCCGCAGTTTGTGCACGTCAGGTGATGGTGGTGCTCGGCGAATTTGTCGCTGAGTTCCAGCTTATATTTCCAACCGGTGTTTAATCGTTGCACCACCCCTAGCCGTTCAAATAGTTCAATTGTCCGGTACACGCTGGCCCGGTCGATAGCCGGTACGCACCCAACCAGGGCGTGCATGCTCATTGGTTCCTGCCCCACCAGCGACTCAAAGACGGCCAGGCGAGCTTTGGTGACGCTTTGGCCGCTATCTTTTAAGAGTTGTTTGAACCGTTCTTGTGCTGAACTCATCACCGTGAGTATAGCACAAATTGCGATAAAATTGCAGTTACGGGTTACGAACCAAAACGCAGCATCTCTTGTTTGATGCTTTCAAGGCGGCCTTTGGATTCTTCGAGCTGGTCGCGGGTTTGTGAAACCACTGCCTCGGGCGCGTTGGCGACGTAATTCTTATTTTTAAGCCTTCCCTCCAACTGGGTGATTGTTTTTTCTTCTTCGGTCCGTTTGCCGGCCAATTTGTCGGTGTAGGCGGCGGCATCTTCATCGCTGATGCTCAGGCGTACCTCATATTTAGTGCCGGTAAGCCGGACACCAGCGGGCGCAGGGCTTTCTTGGACGCTCTCCAAGCGACCTAAGCGGGCAATGAGCGCATGGTTAGCCTGAATGACCGGAGCCTTGGCATACAGCATCGTCGTCTTTGTGACGCCCACGGCGCGCATAATGGCCCGAGCTTCAGTAACAACAATCTTGATCTCTTCAAAGCTGCGGGCATGCTTCTTATCGGCAGGCAGTACCGCCGGCCATTTTGAGGTAGCTAATAGTGTGTCCGGCGCCCACGCCAGGGTCTGCCAGATAGTTTCGGTTAGGAATGGAGCAAACGGGTGGGCGATCTGCAGGATAGTCTCCAAGGCGTAGGCGAGTAGCGATAGGTTTTCTTCAGCCTTGCTGGCTTCAATGTACCAATCGGCAAAGTCGTCCCACACAAAGTGGTACAGCGCTTCATACGCTTCGGCAAAGCGGTAGGTGTCCAGGTAATTGGCCATGTCATCAGTAGTTTGGTGTAGCCGGGAGAGTATCCAGTGGTCGGCATCGGTGACCGGTGCCGGCTCGCTGATCGACTTCCTGTCGCCGACCTTGTCTTCGACGTAGCGGGCAATATTCCATAGTTTGTTACAGAAGTTACGGGCGCCAATAACTTTCGGGATGCCGAAGGGCTGGTTGTTGCCTGCCGACATACCGGTGATCAGCCCCATGCGCAGCGCATCGGCGCCATATTCGTCAGCAATATCGATCGGGTTAACCACATTACCCTTACTTTTGCTCATCTTTTGGCCATGCTCGTCCAGAATAAGACCGTGCAGGTAAACGGTTTTAAAGGGCACTTCCCCGGTGACGTATAAACCAAGCATCAGCATGCGGCTGACCCATGGGTACAGAATGTCGAACCCGGTTTCCATGAGACTCAAGGGGTAGAAGTCGTCAAAGTCGCTACTGTTCTTGTCGCCGTAGTTCAGCGTGGCGTACGGCCAGGAGCTGCTGCTGAACCAGGTATCGAAGACGTCCGGATCACGGCGGTAAGTCTTGCCGTCTATCTCGATGATTTCTTCGGTGACGCGCTCGTCGTAAACCCAGTCGTCAGTGTCGTCAACGTTTTGGAAGGCCGGGATCGGGATGCCCCAGGCAATCTGACGGCTAATATTCCAGTCCCGCAAGCTTTCCAGGTAGTTTATTAATTGACGCTTTTTAGTCTCGGGATGGAAGTCAATTTTTCCGGCTTTCAAAACGGCAATCGCTGGTTTAGCCAGCGGCTGCATGTCGACGAACCACTGTTCCATCATCATCGGTTCAATAATCGTGTCGCACTTGTAGCAGTGGCCGACGCGATTGATATAATCTTTGTCGACTCTGACAAGCAACCCCTTCTCTTCCAAGGCCGCTACTACTGCTTTGCGCGCTTCCATGACGGTCATGCCGGCAAAGCGGCCGGCCAGGTGGTTCATCGTGCCGTCGTGCTCAATCACCCGCTTGGCTGGCAGGTTGTGACGCTGGGCGACTTCCCAGTCATCAAATGAGTGCGCTGGTGTAATTTTAACTACGCCTGTGCCAAAGTTAGGGTCAACCATTTCATCGGCGATAACCTGCACGTCGAACGGCCCGTTAACACCTTCGACCGTGATAACCGTACCGACATATTTAGCGTAGCGTTTGTCGTCCGGATGGACAGCCACGGCAGTATCGCCGAATTTAGTTTCCGGGCGAGTGGTAGCAAGTTCGAACGGGCCGTATTTCATGTAGTAGAGCGGCGTTTTAGCTTCTTTGTAGTCCACTTCGATGTCGGCGAAGCCTGTCCGATGGAAAGTACAGTAGTTAACCAGGCGTTCACCACGGTAAATCAAGCTTTCGTCCCACATCTTTTTGAATGTGCCGTAGGCTTGCCTAACGATCTTTTCATCCAGTGTAAAGGTATGACGGGTCCAGTCTACCCCTGCCCCAAGGCGCCGGAATTGTGCCTGATAGTTGTGGCGGTTCTGAGCTACGAAATCCCAGATGTCCTGGTAGAGCTCTTCCCTGCTGAAATCGAAGCGGCTCTTCCCCTCTTTGGCTAGGTGTTTCTCGAACACGGCTTGCGTTTCGAAGCCGGCGTGATCGGCGCCCGGGAGTAATAGCGCACGCTCACCCCGCAAGCGGTGATAGCGGACCGATATATCCTGCAGTCCAAGCGTTATGGCGTGCCCGAGGTGGAGGTTACCGTTAGCATTCGGCGGAGGGACGACGACCGAGTAGCTTTTCCCCGTTTTACTTGGCAGAAAAGCTTGGGATTTTTCCCAGAGCGCGTACATGTCGGCCTCGTATAGCGCAGGCTCATACAGCTTTGGTAGCTTCATGGTCGTGTCCTTCACGTTAGTTGTAATACAGACTTCAGCATACCACCTTACGCGAGTAATTACTACCTCTGTTATATCGTTGTAATCCGTGTGAAATGATTCATGTTTTCACGAGAAAAAGCGTCCAACTCAAATAAGACTTTCCACATGAAAAGCCGCCCTGAATGCACCATCAAATTGTGGGTATTTTTGTTTGCTTTTTGTACTTTGTACATGCGTGCTGTGACCCGCCTATATGTGTGCATATAAGAAGTCGGCTATGTTATTTTTGCGAACGTTTTTGTTTTTGACGAGCGAAGAATAGTCCTAGCTCGTCCACATGTCAACACCGAAATGCGCTAAGAGGTTAGTGTCGCCCGGCAGATAATTACATTGAAAGGTTAGGAGCAGTTTCGAGCGTGTATGGGTCGGCTGTTTCAGCGCCCAGCATAGCCTTGTAACAACCGAGCGTGGCAATCATCGCCCCGTTGTCGGTGCATAATTTGCGGTCGGTGTAGGCGATGTCCAGGGGGAGACGTTCAGCCAGTTGCCGGCGCAGTTCAGGGTTGGCCGCAACGCCGCCGCCGATGATAAAACTCTTTGGCTGGAATTCTTCAAAAGCCATTACCGTCTTATCGACGAGCGTCTCATAGGCAATACGCTCAAAGCTGGCGGCAATATTGCGCTTGTGTTCGTCGCTGAGCATCCCTGGAAGCTGCCAGGAGGGCAGGGAGTAGTCTTTACCTACTAATTCCTGTGCAGTCCGTAGGACGGCTGTCTTAAGGCCGGAGAAGCTAAAGTCATACTTGCCGGTCATACGGGCTTTAGGCAGCGGGCAGGCCTTAGGATTGCCTTCTTTGGCTAAAAGGCTGACGTTGATGCCGCCAGGGTAGGCGAGGCCAAGCATTTTAGCGACCTTGTCGAAGGCTTCGCCGACGGCGTCGTCCTGGGTTTGCCCCAGCAAGGTGTAATCAAAGTGATCGCGGAAAAGCACCAGCTGGCTATGGCCGCCGGAAACAATCAGGCCCAAGACAGGGAACTGCGGCTGTGCTGCCGGCAACGCGTAGTCGGGCAGGGGAGTTTCAATTAAGTAGTTGGCGTACAAGTGACCCTCGACATGGTTAATAGCGTAGAGCGGCTTCTTTTTGGCGATGGCCAATGTCCGGGCGGCCAATACGCCGATCAGGAGGCTGCCGTTCAGCCCGGCGCCATAGGTTACGGCAATAGCGTCAATATCATCCCAGGTGCACTTGGCTGTCTCGAGTGCTTCTTCAATGACCGGGACAATAGCCTCGATATGGCTGCGGGCGGCAATTTCCGGCACGACACCGCCGTATTTGGCGTGCAGATCCATGCTGCTGGCGACTACGTTGCTCAGCAGCCGCTTTCCGTCTTCTACAACAGATGCGGCCGTTTCGTCACAACTCGATTCAATGCCCAGAACTTTCATTACATGTAGCATAACACACAGGGCGTTTGTCATGGAGTAGCTAGAAACACAATAATATGTGTATGTAATTGACTTTTGATGACGATTATGCTTGAATAATAAGTGAAACTTCTTAGAATAAGGTACATAACACTAACTAAATAAGCCGCTATGTCCAACACACTTGCACCACCACAACTGACCGAAGCCGTGCCGCATATACCCGCCGATTATCAGCGGGGCTTCGATGATCCAGCAGTAGAACAGCATTTTCTAGAAGCGCACGCCTCCCAGCCAGTAGAGACCTGGCCGGTAGAACCAGTACCTGTCTCTACAGAAACCCAACCACCAGCACCCGTTCAACAGCGGGAGCAGGGCAGGGGCCCCGGCGGCGTTTTTGCGGGCCACAGGTACCAGGGCGCTCACCGTGTACATCGTGACGAGCCGAGCACCCAAGAGCGGACCCGTCTCAACATAGGCGCCCAGGAACTCAGAGACGCCCTACAGGAAGTCCGCACAACCGCCTATGCCGATGCCTTAGAGCGTGCCAGGGCCGATGGGGCCGGCGAAAGAGCCGCGGAGGTCCGCGCCCGTTCGGCCGCCCAGACGGCAGTCCAAGAATTTTACGATGGCACGAGCAACCATCGCGGTGCACACCGTGACTCATCCATGCGGGCCCAAGCAAAGGCGGAACGTACCGGCCGCCACCAACGGGATACGCTGGTAAAAAAGGCCGCCAGGTGGTTGACCTATTCCGTAGATGAAGCCGAAGCCCGCGACCAACAAAAGGGCGATGCCTACGACCGGGAGCATCAGGTAGAAGTAATGACCTCCCCGGACGGTGTCGAAATACCTGTGGCAGTACACGCCACCAACTCCCATTTCACGCCCAGTCGTCGCGAGCTTCGCTATATGCAGACAGTCGGCGCTTTAGACAACAGCAGCTTTGAAACCGGTAACGCCGAAGTAGCCCTCGAAGCCCGTGCATTGAAGATGCCGCTCGCCCCGACCGTCGAACAACAAGAAGTCGACCTTATTTTGAGCGGCGCCCGCTCCGACCAGGAAGTCTTTAACGAAATGTATGGCGACCGTGTCGTCGGCGGCTCAACCGTATATGGCGGCCGCCTTTTGGCCGAAGGCTCAACCTTGCGCCGCAAGCTCGGCGAAGCCGGCAGAATTAGTACTACCAACCAGGATAATATTGGTCCGGTCGAGCGTGGTATCGCCCACCATTATGCTGAGCGTATGGCTGTCGTAGCCAACTTAGAGAGCCAGGTCACTGACAGGTTCGTGCCGAGCCAGACAACTATCGAAGCTATGCTCTATGGTGAGAACGGCAAGGATGTCAGCCGGGACCGGACACTCACCGAAGATGAGATGCTGGTGGTCAAAGCCACGCAACAACGCCTTGAAGAATTGCGGGAGCAGAAGCTGCGCCCCGGCGAAACTGTCGATACCCGCGTAAAACCTGACCATACTCACTCCATCCGTAAGACATGGCGCTCCACTAAAGAAGCCTTGCAAAGCGCCGCCGGTAAAGTCCACAGGGCTGTCGGCGTCGTAGCCTTACACGGGGCGGCGTGGACCGATGCCGCGCTCATGATAGTCCAGCCGGAGTACACCCCTACGACTAAGAACCCTGACCACGTAAAGCATCACGCCGTCGGCCCCTTCGAGGAGCATTCCGGTATGATACCGTCATCCGTTGAACCAATCCGCATTTACTCGCCAGGCGAGCTGGTGACGTTGGCCAGCACCTGGACATTCGTCCGCGCCCAAATGATCGCCAGCGGCTCGCTTCGCGGCGCCCGCGACTGGTTCCGCCCCCGTGACCACGAAACTAACGAACGCCGGGTAAGTGCCCTGCGCCTTGCCGGTGCGGCTGCGGTCATGGTTACAGCCGCGGCAACGGCATACGGCTATAATCGATTTACCGGTGGCAATGTCAATGTGAACAACGTGGATGCTAGGTCGGTACAGTCTACTTTTGGCGGTCGGAGTTAACACCTAGCCACTCTTTGTCAGACGACGTATACTAGAGGGGAATAAAAAAAGGTATATCCCTCATGCTCCGACGTATCGTTAAAAAAATAGTTCCCCAATCCGTATTCCGCCAGATTGAGCCCATGGGCCATTTAGGCGAAGCCGTGCTGATGCAAGCCAAGAACGGCTTTCCGGCCCGCGGGCTTAAAGTTATTGGCGTGACCGGCACCGACGGTAAAACGAGCACCTGTACGCTCATTACCGCTATGCTCCGCGCCAATGGCTACAAAGTCGCTATGATGACGACCATTTCTGTTGATTACGGCGACGGCAAAGGCGCGCAGCCCAATCCCACCCGGCTGACGACCATGGGCGTCGGTTCGTTGCTACGCCGCATCAAGAAGGTTAAAGCCAGCGGAGCAGAGTGGTTAGTGCTGGAGACGACCAGTCATGCGCTGGCCCAGCACCGTGTATGGGCTATCCCATACAGTATTGCCGTTATGACTAATATCGGGCACGAGCATCTCGATTACCACGGGACGTTCGAACGCTATCGTGCCGCCAAGAAAATGTTGTTCGCCCAAACCAATCGTAATCGCCGCGGTTTACGGGTCGGCATCACTAATGCCGACGATCCCAGCGGCGAGCTGTTTGCCAAGGCTATCGCTCACCCCGTGCGCTACGGCGTCAAGAATGGCGATCTGCGGGCGTACGACATCAAACTGAACCCGGGCGGCAGCACATTCGTCGCCGAGTTTAATGGTCAGACCTATGACATTACCTGCCATCTTCCCGGCAGCTTTAACGTCTATAACGCACTGGCTACTGTTGGCGTGGGGCAGGCTATGGGTATGACAGCGGTGCAAATAGAGAAGGGAATCGCTAGCCTCAAAGCCGTGGAAGGTCGTATGACCCACGTCGACGAAGGTCAAGATTTTACGGTCATTGTCGACTACGCCCACACGCCGGAGAGTTTCGAAAAAGTGTTCAAAGAACTGCGCACGCTCGCCAAGGGCAGGTTAATTGCCGTGTTTGGTTCTGCCGGTCGCCGCGATGAAGCCAAGCGCGCCATGCAGGGCAGGGTTGCCGGCCGCGATTGCGATGTTGTCATCATCACCGAAGAGGACGACCGTGACATCGACGGCAACGAAATCCTGGAACAAATTGCTGGCGGCGCTGAGAAGTCCGGCAAGCAGCGCGGTAAAGATTTGATGCTAATCCACGACCGCGAAATGGCCGTCCAGGAAGCTATCGGCATCGCCAAAAAAGGCGACATCGTCGTGCTGCTCGGCAAGGGCCATGAGAAATCGATTCTAAGCAACGGGCCGAAAGCCGCCGAGATGCGCCACATCCAACAGGACGACACTGACCCGAACCGTGTTGTTAAGCGTGATTACGACGAAATCAAAGAAGCTCACAGCGCTCTCAAAAAGCGCCTGAACAAAAAATAGCATGACGAAAATGTAGTTATATGCTATAATATTATTTACATTAACTAATCGTCTGGGCTATTATGGCATCTGCCGAAACATTTACTACGACTACATCTATTCCTTCGGGGTATGAAGCTGCTTGGCAATTGCCGGAAACGGCATTGATTGGCGGCGATACGTTGCCTTGGATGGACCAGTCCGCCGAGCTAAAAATCGCCCATATAGCGCTGCAGGGCGGAAATGAATTTTTCCTGGCAAGCGCTGTCGGCACCCATGATAAATTGGTTGAGGCGGCCGACGGCTTGAGCCGTCAGCAGCAGCAAAATGCTGATAATATGTTCTATTCACGACTACCTGGTTTTATAGAGAACGGCCATGCGCCAAATATCGAAACACTGCCTAAGCCATCTACCGATTCTCCTAT
>DASYJQ010000033.1:0-2416 GCA_035996265.1 Saccharimonadales bacterium (SeqCode) | reverse complement strand
CCTGCTGTATAAAAACCAGTTCCCGCTTGGCCGCTGCGCCGAGGATTGGTCGCAGCAGCTGATGCGCCAAGATTGATTGTGGCACCGGCCCCACCGGTCGTAACAGTATTCCAAGCACCGCTATAATAGGTTTCCAGTGCGGGGGTGGTGCTGTTGTAACGCAGCATACCGGCAATCGGTGATCCCGGTTCCTGTCCCGTGGTACCGACCGGCAACACAACAGCATCCGTTTTTTGCGAAAGATCGAGCGAGGCGACGGGCGTGGTTGAGCCGATGCCCACAAATCCATTACTCGCGATTGACATCGCCGTGGTTGCAGTATTGGCGGTACTACCAGTTGAGCCCGCGCCATAGACCTGGAAGTTCAAGCCTGATGTACCGGTGCCGGTCGAGATGCCGGAGGCCAGCGTGAGTGAAGCACCGTTCTTGTCGGTACCTGAACCGGCAGTGGATTTGAGTGTTGTGTTGAGTGTGCCTTGGCCTGACGTTGCGCTGCCGGTGGCAAATATCTTCAATATCGATACAGCCGTATTATCCGATGTGCCGGTGCTACCCGCCGGATATGTCTGGAATTGGACATTGCTGAAGCCGGTACCTGTTGAGATTCCGCCACTTAATATGAGGTCGCCACCTAATAGATCAGTGCCGCCATTCGTAGCACCACCAGCAGCAAGGGTCAGATTCTGTCCAGCCGTACTTGCCGTGACATCGCGAACCATGCTGATGGTCTTGGCGGCCTGACCACCTATGTTAATTGCGTTAGTAACTGTTGTGGTGCCGACAGCAAGAGTGCCACCACCAATGATCAGATCATTGCTTGCATCCGTCGTGATGTTGCTATCACCCGAGATGGCTGTGCCGGACGTCGCATAATAACCCATCTGATATTGCGTACCGGAATTGACAGTGCCGGAGGCCGTGCCAGCACAACCCGCCCATGAACCCGATGAATTCTTACATTCAATAATGCCGCCATTGTCACGGATACCGTAACCGCTGGTGCCATCGGTCGAGCCAAAGTTGATATAGCTTGATGCGGCAAGACCTATATTACCGTTCACATCAAACAGATGTTGCGGTGTAGCCGTTCCAATGCCGACAATGCCGCCAATATCTGTCATCGAGCCGGAATTGCCTATATAAACGGAATAACTTCCGCCGCCCAGGCTTATGTTAGCTGTGCCATTTCCAAGAAATAACTCGTTGCAGCAGTTGCTCAGCCCAGCATCAATATACATATCGGCCGTTGTTAGGATGGATCCATTGCCGCCGGAATCTGTATATAATCTTAAATTATAGGTGCCGGCGGCATCGCCGTTTAGAATAAGTTCCTGCTGCGCATCCGCTTCATAGAGTTCCGTTTCACTATTTTTGACTGTGATGTAAGCCCCATGGGCAGTACCGCAGCAGATTTCAAAAGGCGCCTGCGGATTTGCCGTTCCAATACCGATGTTGCCTGACTCATCGATACGCATACGTTCGGCGTATGCGGTGGCGCCGGTTTGCTGACCAAAAACGATCGCCGGTGTATAGCCGGAAACTGGGCTAATGGCGCCCATATAGGCGTAATTATTACCGCTGCCATTGCTCGGCTCCATAAGGTACGTCACCATAGTGCCCGGGGTGCCGCTATTATTGCCTACGGTAAAATCACCCAATATTCCTGGAAAAGCAGTCGTTGTGCCTATGGACGCATAAGCGGTCGTATCATAATTGCTCGCACTAGCTTGCCCAAGCATAACTATGTATTGACCGCCTATACTAACTTCTCCGGTTTTGCCATCTATGACCACGTTTCCGTCGGTACCTGAGCCCGAGGCCACGCCAGAGATAATCTGAACAGTACCTCCGTTTTTATTTCCGGAACCGCCGCCTTGAGCTTGTAGAATAATGCCGGTTCCATCCGTGCTTGCTGCTGCCGTACCACCTTCGACATCAAGTGTGCCAAGCGGCGTGCCCGTCCCGATCCCGACATTGCCATTGCTCGCAATTGCCATCGCAGTAGTCGAGGCATTGGCGGTACTTCCAGTTGAGCCCGCGCCGTAGACCTTGAAGTTCATGCTGGAAGATCCGGTACCCGTGCTGATGCCGGATGACAGCGTCAGATTGCCGCCATTCTTATCGGTGCCTGAACCAGCCGTCGATTTCAGAGTCGTATTGAGCGTACCTTGGCCCGACGTTGCGCTGCCAGTGGCAAACATCTTCAGCATCGATACAGCCGTATTATCCGATGTGCCGGTGCTGCCCGCAGGATAAGTTTGGAACTGAATATTGCTGAAGCCGGTGCCGGTTGAGATACCGCCCGAGAGGATCAGATCACCACCTTGTAAATCGGTGCCGCCATTAACCGCACCACCAGCAGCAAGGGTCAGATTCTGTCCAGCCGTACTTGCCGTGACATCGCGAACCATGCTGA
>DASYJQ010000032.1:0-1707 GCA_035996265.1 Saccharimonadales bacterium (SeqCode) | reverse complement strand
GTTAACGATTTTAAGACGATTACCTCCTATCGTTTGACTGGTGTCGACCAGTTTGACATCGTTAATCCGGGCGGAGAAATTAAGCACGGTACGCTCGGTTCTGAGAGCTATACCAACAAGGCCGATACTTACGGCAAGATGCTGAGTATTGATCGCCGGGATATCATCAACGACGACTTGGGAGCATTGCAGAATGTTCCGCAGAAGCTTGGTCGCGGCGCTGGTTTGAAGTTGAACGATGTTTTCTGGACTGAGTTCCTTAATAACAGCACGTTCTTTACTACCGGCAATCTGAATTATGCGACGGGCGCAAGTACGGTGCTCGGAATCGATGCGCTGACTACGTTTGAAATCCTGTTCTTTAATCAGGTTGACGCGCAGGGTAAGCCGCTTGGTACTATGGCTGAAACGCTGCTCGTTCCGACTGCGTTAAAGACTACTGCCGACGTGCTGATGAAGTCGACAGAAGTCCGCAATGCCTCACAGAGTACCAAGGAAGGCACGGCTAATCCGCATACCGGGAAGTACAAGACGGTTATGAGTCGATACCTCCAGAATGCTGCATACACTGGCTACAGCGCAACAGCGTGGTATCTGCTCGGCAATCCTGGCGCTGTTCCGGTTATCGAAACGTGTTTCCTGAATGGCAACGAGTCCCCGATTGTCGAACAGGCGCAAGCCGATTTCGATACTTTGGGAATCAAGATGCGCGGATACTACGATTTCGGCTGCAAGCAGCAAGACTATCGCGGCGGTGTTAAGAGCAAGGGTGCAGCGTAGAGTATATGTACGTAGTCAGGCGGGGAGGTTATATCTCCCCGCCATATATCAAAAGTTCGTTACCGGCATCGCCTCTAGTTTGAAGTTTAACAATGCGTATCAGGCCGGTCTTTTAAAATTTAATTTATTCGGAGGATTCACCTATGGCTATGGCTGTTTTTGTTCAGGACGGAGATTGTATCGATTACACTCCTACCGCCGATGTAGCATCGGGCGACGTTGTAATTGTTAACAATATTATCGCAGTTGCAACGAGTCAAATTCTTAACGGCAAACTCGGAGCCGTTCAAATGACTGGCGTTTTCGACTTCGCCAAGGCTACTGCGGCTACGGATAACGGGGCCGTTGGAACGAATTGGTATTGGGATAATACTGCGTTCAAAGCAACTAAAACAGCTACTGGAAATATACTGATCGGTGTTAGTGTTCCGTCCGCAGCGGGTGCTAATGGCGTGCTTGCTGCTGACACATTGGTTCGTATCAAGCTAGATGAAGGTACGCACACCACTAATAGCGGCAAGGATGTCAAAGTAATTCCTATTGCATTGGCCGGATTGGTTAACGCACAGGTTCGACGCTTGGCTATTCCGTTCGCCTTCGAACTGGTCTCGTTTGGAATCCGAACCGGAACCATTGCGACGACTGCCGCGAAACTAGCGACTATTACAGCTGGTATTGCTGCCGTGCCCGTAACTGGCGGAATTGCGAGTCTTACCACTGTGAGTAATTCAGTTAGCGGAACTCTTACGGCGGCTACTGCTATCACGGCTGGCGGACTCGGCAACGCGGGAGACGCGATTGAATTTACTGTCTCGGCTGTTACGGCATTCGTTGAAGGCGATGCGGTAATTGAGGCAATCATTCAGCGTAAGTAGATCGGGGGCCCGCGTACATGAGTAATCTACTAAAAGACGGAGCATCCTGGCT
>DASYJQ010000031.1:0-6599 GCA_035996265.1 Saccharimonadales bacterium (SeqCode) | reverse complement strand
TGGAGTTCATATAGATATCTTAACTGATACTAATATCGGAGTTAACGACTTCGCTCCGGGGACCAAGTGTGATTTTGCCGGAAAAATGCTTGCCTTGTAAAACGAGCGGCAGCCATAGCGGGTCATCGGACCACATGCTGGCGTACGGAATAGCGTCGTTGGCAAACCACTCGGGACGCATTTCTTCGGTTTCGTGCGGCTCGCCTTCCCATTTGGTGGCGACGAACACATGGGCGTGGTGGCCAAAAGCGGGATCGTGGCTCATGCGGAATTCGAAGTCGCCCAACAGTTCGGGGTTAATGGGCGTCACGCCGATTTCTTCCTGGCATTCGCGGATGGCTGCCTGCTCGACGGTTTCGCCCGGCTCAACCTTGCCGCCGGCGCCGTTCCACTTGCCTTCGCCAAAGCCGCGCTTTTTCATGGCCAGCAATATGTGGCCGTCGCGCAGCAGGAATAAAAGAGTTACTTTACGCATATCAAATGTCGAGCGTGATGCTCACCGGACAGTGGTCGGAACCCATGACAGTCGTATGAATGTCGGCGGCCTTGACGTGCTTTTTCAGTGAATCGGATACCAAAAAGTAATCGATACGCCAGCCGACATTACGGGCGCGGGCGTTGGCGAAGTGACTCCACCAACTGTAGTAGCCATTCCCTTGTTTAAACATACGCAGCGTGTCGACAAAGCCGTGGTCTAAGAAGTTTTGGAAACCCTGGCGCTCTTCGGTAGTAAAGCCTTTTTTGCCTTTATTTGGTTTGGGGTTGGCCAGGTCGTCTTCGGTGTGAGCGACATTGAGGTCGCCGCAAAAGATGACCGGCTTTTTCTTTTCTAATTGTTTGCAATACGCCAGGAATGCCGGGTCCCAGTGTTTTTCGCGCAGCGGCAAGCGGCTCAGGCTGTCTTTGGCGTTGGGCGTATACACGGTGACGACGTAGAATTTTTCGAATTCGGCGGCAATGATGCGGCCTTCTTGGTTGGGGTCACCGTGGGTGTCGCCGGTGACTTCGTACTTTTTAATGATGTCTTCAGGGAAGCCGTTAATAATGGCCAGCGGTTTGGTTTTGCTAAAAATGGCTGTGCCGGAATAGCCTTTTTTGTCGGCCGAATTCCAATATTCCTCGTAGCCGCTCAGGTCGACTTCTGCCTGCCCCTGCTGGGCTTTGGTTTCTTGCAGGCACAGGATGTCCGGCTGTTCTTTGTCGATAAACGGCTTAAATAATTCTTTACGGACGACGGCGCGGATGCCGTTGACGTTCCAGGAGTAAATTTTGATCATCGTTGTTGCTCCAATGTATGTTTGAGTGATTCTACTAGCTCGGGGCCATGGGTTATATACCTATTTTAACATTTTTAAGCCCAACATGCAGTCAAGATCGTACAGTAGACAAGGCCGTCAATGCCTGCTAGTCTAGGGGCAATGTATAAACGCGTTGTACTCAAAATCTCTGGCGAACAGCTTTCCGGCGATCACGCTTTTGGAATTGACCCGAAGGTCATCCATTACTTGGCTCAAGAATGTAAGACAGTCGTCGCTGCTGGCGTGCAGCTGATATTGATCGTTGGCGGCGGCAATATGGTGCGCGGCGCCGAAGTTGCCGGCAATGGCATTAAGCGTGTTACTGCCGACCAAATGGGCATGCTGAGCGGTTTAATTAACGCCATGGGCGTCACTGATATTTTTGAAAGTGACGGCCTGCAAACCCGTTGCATGAGCAATGTGTACGCCGAGCAAGTCGCCGAATCATATTCGTTCCGGCTGGCCGAAAAGCATCTGGAGCGCAACCGCGTCATCATTATTGGCGGCGGCATCGCCCGTCCCTTCTTTACGCATGATACCGGCGCGGTCAGTATCGCCTTGGAACTCGGCGCTGATGCCGTACTTAAAGCCACTAAAGTCGAAGGCGTATTCGACAGTGATCCGGCCAAGAATCCGGACGCCAAATTGCTCCCGAAAATTACTTTCCAAGATGCGTTGTCTAATGATGCCATCAAAGTTATGGACAAAGCGGCCTTGGGGCTCGCCATGGAACAAGGGATGCCGGTCATCGTCCTGAACCCTACCGTACCCGGCACTATCTTGCGCGCCGTGCAGGGCGAAGCTGTCGGCAGTTATATTTCTTAACTAGTTATTCTTGCGTGCCGTTCGAGCCGTGCCATACGTTGTTCGTGCGACTTAAACTGTGCGTCTGTTGTTGCATTAACGGTATCTATGGCCTGTGCCACGGCAATAGATAGGTCATCCACCTTTCGCTCCACGCCTCGTATTCCCTGTTGCAGCGCAGTAGTTTGCTGCAGAATAAACTGTTTTAGATCGTCAATTTTGTTATCTACATTCTGTTCCAGCCGGTTATTTTTTTGACCGATAAAATTGCTTGAGGTCGTCAATAGTATCCTGACTCACTACATCCTCCATTTCCTAGATTGGCACGCGACTATTTTGTGCAATGTTCCTTAGCTTTGCAAGTGTATTTTAGTAGTCGAACGATTCGCCGGGTTTGAGTGGCATATACTCGGCTTGTACGACGGCGGCCGCTTGGCTGAGCCAGCTGTCGGCGGTTTTATGCCCGATGTCGGAAAGCATGGCGTCATGGGTTGGAAAAACGCGTTTTGGCGCGGTGACGGTAATCAGGTCCATGGCCTCGCCAATCTTCAACCAGGGCGCGCAAGCCGGAATAGCCAGCACCGTAACATCGCGGTCAGCTTCAATAAGTGAGTCGCCGGGGTAGTAGAAGCTGTTATTAACCAGCACGCCGACATTATCCGGTACGGCCACACTGCTGTGGATCGTGGCGTGCTTTTCGCCAAAGAAGCGGAAACTAAATGGCCCGGCCTGGTGGTCTTCGTAGGCGTGCACTGCTTTGGCGTGCGGGTCCTGCCACGAATTAACTATTTCATCTGTGGTGAAGATTATAACGTCGGGGTTTGTCTGGATAATTTGCTGCAAGTGGCCGGCGCTAAAATGGTCGCCGTGCACATGGGTAACCACCACGGCTACGACATTGTCGAGGCTGCCGAACGTCGGCGTAAAGTCGCCCGGGTCGATAATAACTTTTTTGCCCTGGTCTTCGAGCACGACACAGGCATGCTCGTGTTTAGTGATTTTCATAGTACCCCCTAGAAATTATGTTGTTTGAGTGCTTGGATCATGATCTCTTTGCGCAACCAAAGCCGGGTGGCCGGGGCGACATTGCCGCTAAACCGTATACCCAGCAAGCTTGATAGCCAATTTTGGACGTCCGGATTGTCGCAGACGAAGTAGCTTTTGTCGCCTTTGATGCTGACGACGTTCATAAACCAGGCCGGTTGGACGCTGGAGACGGTGCGCGTAATGGTGTCGATGTGGTCGTTGATGATCGACTGGGCGTCCCAAATAACGATCTGGCCGACGGCATACACATTGGGCTGGCCTTTAAATTCGAGCACTTTAATGTCGTTGCGGATGGCGGTTTCGAGGTCTCTTTCGATGCCTTCCTGACAGTCCCCAAAGTATTGGGCGGGCCAGCTATCGGTTAAATGGGCGATGCCCTGCAGGTCGCGGTAGGCTTCTTTATCGCGCTCACTGCTGATGCTGGCTTGAAAGTTCAGTGTGTTGTCGAGGATACCGGCCGCCAGCAACGTGGCGCTCACCCGGTCCATGGTCGACAGCAGCCCGGCACGAGCCCAGCGTTCGTAGATCATGGTGCATACCGACCCGACAATTTCGATGTCGATCATATTGCGCGGGTATTGGCGCCAGTAGCTTTCGGTGCCCGGGTGATGGTCGATGATTTCGTCCAGCCGGTCGATATTAACGATCGGGTCAAAGTGGCTTGGGTCGGAAATGTCGACCAGCGTAAAACTTTCGCCGGGGTTCGGCAGGTATTGTAGTTCGACTGGTGCGTGCAGGTTGCGCAGGGTGACTGGAATACTTTCGTTGAGTTTGGAGCTGGTGGCTGCTTTAGCCGGCTGGCCTTGGATGTTCAGGAGTGCGGCGTAGGCGACCATCGCACCGTACGCGTCGATATCGATATATGGGTAGCCAGAGGTAATAATGCGCATGCCTAGGATTATAAACCAAAACGTATTTTAGCTACAACAAGGTGTTATGCGGTGCGCGCTTCAAGCCGGGTAATCCTATTTTTGGGCAACAAAAAACAGCCGTACGAGGGACTGTTTAAGAAGGCGTTACTGGCGGAGAGGGAGGGATTCGAACCCTCGACAGAGTTGCCCCTGTACCCACTTTCCAGGCGAGCGCACTAGACCAACTATGCGACCTCTCCGTAACCACGCCATTATACCGCAAAAATTACCACAAAAACACCTTGCGGCTACAAGTTGCCACGGGCTACACTAAAGGAAGCATGGCAATTATCGAACTCAATGATGTAAGTAAGCTGTATGGCTTTGGCGACGCTACTACAGTTGCCCTTGACGCCGTGTCTTTGAGCATCGACGAAGGTGAGTTTGTCGCCGTTATGGGTCCGAGCGGTTGCGGCAAGTCGACATTAATGAACCTCATCGGCCTCTTAGACCGCCCGACGCACGGTCAGTACACCCTGCATACCAAGGCTGTCGAGCACCTGCGCTCTAATCGCCGTGCCAAAATCCGCCGCGACACTATCGGGTTTGTATTCCAATTTTTTAATTTGTTACCGCGGTTGACGGTGCTCGAGAACGTCGCTTTACCCCTGGCCTACAAGGGCGTCAGCACCCGTTGGCGGATAAAACAGGCCATGAATATGCTGGAACGGGTCGGCCTGACCGGCCGTGAATTTTACTACCCGCGCCATCTGAGCGGCGGCCAGGCGCAGTGTGTTGCCATTGCCCGCGCCCTGATTAATAATCCCAAGATTATCATCGCCGACGAACCGACCGGCAACCTGGACAGCGCCAGCTCCCGTCTGGTCATGGAAATGCTAAGCGAAATTCACAAGACCGGCAACACGATTCTGTTTGTGACCCACAACCCGGAACTCACCCGCTACGCCACCCGCGTCGTCTATATGCACGACGGCGCCGTGGTGCAGGACGAGCAGACCAACCTGGGCGAAATTGCCGCTACTGCCCGCAAAGTGATGTACACCATACCTATCAAGACCGAAGAAGACGACCTCGAAGGCGTGTCCACGCTCATGCATGCCCTGCCGCAAGAGGCCAGCAAGCGTACCCCGGCCTCCAAGAGCAAAAAGAAGGCCGCAAAGGCTAAGACCAAGCGTCCGCGGAGTAAAAAATGAGCGCCATGATGCGCGGTAATGTACGCATGGCCCTCAGCGGCGTGCGCAGCGCCAAGTGGCGCAGTATTTTGACCATGACCGGGGTAATTGTCGGCATCGTTGCCGTTGTTACGGTCGTTGGCATCGGTGAAGGCGTTAAGCGTCAGGTTTCGAACCAGCTCGATCATTTTGGCACCGACCTTATCACCGTGCGGCCCGGCCAAACCGCTAAAAATAATTCTTTGATGGGCGCCGGCAACACTGACGTCATTTTTGGCATGGGCTCGGTTAGCGGTTTAACGAATAACGACGTCGAAGTTATCGAACACGCCGGCGGTGCCAGAGCAGTCGCTCCATTAGGCGTCGTGACCGGATCGGTCCAGGTGGACAGTAAGACGTTTAATGACGTGCCGGTGCTGGCTGCTAATCGTTATTTGCCCGAGGCGCTGAACCAAAAAGTGGCCTTTGGCGATTTTTGGGGTGAAAAAAACGAAACAGCCGCCACTGCCGTTATCGGTAAAGACGTTGCTGCCGACCTATTTGAAGAAAACGTACCCTTGGGCCGGACGTTTACGCTGCGCGGCCAAACGTTCGTAGTACGCGGCGTGTTTGATGGTTTTGACAGCGTGCCGTTCTCGCCCACCGGCAATTTTGACCACTCGATATTTATTCCCTATCAAACTGCCGCGGCGCTGACCCACAATGACGCTGGTTTGTATACGGTGCTCGTCAAACCGGATGACCCTAACAACATTGCCAGTACGGTAAAAGGCATCACCGCCAACCTGCGCGAGGCGCACGGCGGCCAGCAGGACTTTATGGTGCTTGGCCCGCATCAAACCATGGAAACCGGCAGCCACGTTCTTAAATTACTGACTACCTGGATTGTAGCCGTTGCAGCTATTTCCCTGTTTATTGGCGGCGTTGGCATTATGAACACTATGCTGTTATCGGTTACTGAACGCATGCACGAGATTGGTGTCCGCAAAGCCATCGGCGCCACATCGCGTCAGATACTGGGCCAATTCGTGCTGGAAGCCACCGTGCTCAGCGTGGTCGGCGGCGTAATTGGTATTGCTTTGGCTCTGGCTGTCGACGGCCTGCTGTACACCTACAGCGACCTCAAGCCGGTTATCAGCTGGAATGCGATTGGCATCGCCTTTGGCGTGAGCCTGGCTGTGGGGATTATCTTTGGCGCGGCGCCGGCTATTAAGGCTTCGCGCAAGGATCCGATCGAAGCGTTGCGCCACGAATAAAATAAGGACGCATGATTGCGTCGTTATTCCTATCTCCAGGTGTAGCGGTATCCGGGCGGAGCCGGTGGCTTAGGAGGCTTCGGCGGTTGCGGCGCGCGTGGTGCCCTTGGCGCTTGCGGTGGCCGAGGTGGTTTCGGCGGTTTGGGCGGA
>DASYJQ010000030.1:0-9943 GCA_035996265.1 Saccharimonadales bacterium (SeqCode) | reverse complement strand
AAAAGCCTTGACGCAAATGTCTCAAGCTGTGGCCCAGATGGCCACTACCAGCCGTGAGGTCAGCGAGAGCACTACCCAGGCCTCCAAGCTTGCCCAGCAGACAGGCGAATCGACTGAAAAGATTGGCAAAATGGCTGAGGTTGTTAATACAACCGCGGAACAGACTAATTTACTTGCTCTGAATGCCGCCATCGAGGCCGCCCGGGCCGGCGACGCAGGACGCGGTTTTGCCGTGGTGGCCGACGAAGTACGAAAGCTGGCCGATTCATCATCAAAGGCAGCTCAAGACGTACAACAGATTGTAAAAGAAATCTCCGGCAGTATATCGAACACAGTAGATGGTATTAGTACGTCGTCGCTTAAGATTGATGATGTCGCCTCAGGCATTAACCAGCAGGCAGCCGCCATCAGCCAGATTGCCAAAACTATGGATTCTATCGCAGCTGTTGCCGGGCAATCAGCCGCTGGCGCGCAGCAACTTTCGGCATCCACCCAGCAAACTTCAGCAGCAACCCAGCAAATTGCGGCTGCTTCTACGGACCTGCAACGGTTAGCCGATAAATTGAGAAAAGTAGTGAGCGGCTCTTCCCGAAAAGAGGATGCGGCCACAGACAGTCACGTAGCTTCTGCTGCCCCTACTGCCAGCCACGCCGCGACACGCTTGGCGGCTTTCTCGCCGCATACGCCAAGCGTGTATCATGCTGCCGAACCTGAACTACAGGTAGGCATATCTGCCCCCGACGCCCCTTCTGCCACATCCCCGGCTACTAATAATTTGGGCCAAACCAGTGAACCTAGCTGATGATGACGCTCCGGCTAAGCAAGTGCAGCTTGAGCAATTCGTCGTATTCCGGCTTGGCGGGGAAGTGTATGCGGTTCCTATTTTGGCAGTTACCGAAGTTGTCCTTACCTTGGATATAACCCCGGTTCCCAATGCCCCGGATTACATACTCGGCCTTACGAATCTTCGTGGCAAGATAGTGCCAGTGCTGGATCTGGAAAAGAAGTTTAACTTGAACCTCGACGTACAAGTGGCGCACCGGCACATTATGGTAGCCCAAAGCAAACAGAAAGTCCTGTTTGGCATATTAGTGGATGAGGTAACTGAAGTTTTAAAGGTGCCACCAGACGCAATTAAGCCGTCTCCAGAGATGGTTATGACTAAAATTTCTGCCGAGTACCTGGGCGGCGTTATAGTGCTCGCAGAGGGGCAGCAACGGGAAGCGGATGAGCGGATGGTGCTCATCCTCAACTTGGAGAGGATTTTATCGGACAAAAATATCGAGGAACTGCACGCAGTACAGGGCAGCGACCAATTGGTTGCTAGCAGTGGTTAATTACATCAATAGGAGGTGGGTATATGAAAGTTCTAGTTGTCGACGATAGCGCATTTATGCGGAAGATCTTGATGGATCTTATAGGGCAGACCAAGTGGGCGGGTTCAGAAATATTGGAAGCCGGCGACGGCGATGAGGCGATTTTGAAATGCCAGTCTGGCAAGCCGGACTTACTGTTGCTCGATATTGTTATGCCCGGCAAAGACGGCATTGCAGTATTAAAAGAGATCGGTGGCACCGCGCCATCGGTAGTAATCGTTTCGTCGATGGGGCAGGAAACTGTTATTACCGAAGCGAAGTCGCTCGGGGCAAAGGACTATATCGTAAAACCCTTTGACGCCAAGCTGGTTATAGAATCTCTCAATAAACTCTACCCTGAAACAGTGCCGCCTGCGGCACTGGCACCCGTCAGTTAATGGGCGAGGCATGACGGAATAGGACATGTAATGGAGCATATACGCGTATTGATTGTCGATGATAGCTTTTTTATGCGGAAAATTATCATTGATATGTTGCAGCTTGATCCGGCGATTGAAGTCGTCGGTGAAGCCGTTAATGGCGAACAGGCATTACAAAAGATTGCCGCATTGCAACCGCAGGTGGTGACACTGGATATTGAGATGCCGGAGATGAATGGCCTGGAAGCGCTGCGAAAGATCGTAGCATTGCAGAACCCGCCGGCTGTAATAATGGTGTCTGGCTATACTGAAGCGGGAGCTGACATAACGTTAGAATGCCTGACGATAGGCGCTGTCGATTTTGTCCATAAACCTTCCGGTTCGTTTAGTCTTGATCTAGACACTGTAGGTGACCAACTCCTGCAAAAAGTTAAAGCCGCCCCCCAAATAAATGCCGCTGCGTTATTAGCGCCGGCTAAGCCGGACCAAAAGACATGGCAATATAGTGAAACTGACGGTGTCGTAGTGGTGGGTGCTTCGACCGGCGGTCCACTGGCACTAGAGACGATACTACCGGCATTCCCCGCTAATTTCCCGTGCCCGATAGTTGTCGCCCAGCATTTACCAAAAGAATTTACCAAGACATTCTTGAACAGACTTCAAAAAAAATGCTCCCTGCGCGTACTGCTCGCCGAAGACGCGACATCCCTTGAAGCCCGGACCATCTATATCGTGGCCGGCGGCACCAACACCACCATCGTGCGGCGTGGCGACAGGGCGGTTTTTGTCGTCGACAAAAATCTGAAAGATATTGAAACCCCTTCGATTAGCAAACTTATGGTATCCGCCGCAGCTGCCTATAAAGAGAAGACGATCGGCGTTATCATGACGGGAATGGGTACCGACGGCTCTGCTGGTATGGAACAGATCAAGCTGCAAGGCGGCCGGACACTCGTCCAGGACAAGGCCACGAGCGCTGTTTTCGGTATGGGTCAAGAAGTGACAGCAATGGGGCTTGCAGACCAAACGGTAGCCTTAGGGCGCATCGCAGAAACCGTTAGCGCACTACTGGGCCGCCATGGATGATTTATCGCAATACCTCGATTTGTACATACAGACTAGTAAGGAGTATATACAGAGTTTGAACGCCGCACTCCTGGTCTTGGAGAAGAACCCGGCCGAAAAAACGGCAATTGAAGATGTTTTTCGAAACGCCCATTCCCTTAAGAGCCAATCCGCAGCCATGGGTTTTGAACAAACCGGCTATCTGTGCCATGTCGTTGAAGACGTCTTTTACGAAATCAAGCAAGAGCGGATGAGTTTAACCGCAGAGCTCGCCGATCGCCTATTTGCCGCGTTTGATGCTTTGGGCGCTTCGCTGGCATCTATCGAAAAAGAACAAAAGGAAGTCGATTTGTCCCAGTATACGGAAGCGCTTAAAAAATTGTCCGGCGTTACAACTAGCGGTGCAGGCAAAACGCAGCGGACTGACAGCCAAGCCGTTCCGGCAGACGTGCCGGCGCATATTCCAGCTGTGCCGGAGCAAACGCCGCCCGCGGCGCCCAAAGTTGCTATTAATACCATTGCAGTTAAAGTCGAAGTACTGGACGAGATGATGAACTTGCTGGAAAATTTGCTGATTGAGCAACTGAGTCTTAAACACATAGCCAGCAAGCTTACCGAGGAGCGCGCGGCCGATCTAGTGAACTATAGCAACGCCTCCAAAAAAATTCTCGCCGGCTTGCAGTATCAGATTATGAAAGCGCGGGCCGTACCGGTCAGCCTGGTGTTTGATCATTTCCCACGGGCCGTCCGCGACTTAGCCCGTGCTGAAAACAAGCAGATAGAGCTTACTGTTACCGGCCGTGATTTAGAACTCGACCGGACCATCGTCGACCGCTTGGACGAGCCGCTCATCCACCTGCTGCGTAACGCCGTGTCGCACGGCATTACCGGCAGCGGAACTATTACGCTGGCAGCGGAACGTATAAAAGATTATGCCCAAATAAGCGTCTCTGACGACGGGCAGGGCATTGACTGGCCGCAGGTAGCGGCGAAAGCCGGGCTCCCAGAGGGTGAGACTAACAGTAAACTACTTAAAGAAGCTCTTTTTTCCGGAATATCGACCAGCACCGAAGTCACGCAAATCTCCGGGCGTGGTGTCGGGCTTATGGCCATCAAAAAAATGGTCGATAACTTTGGCGGTGTCATCGATATCCGTTCTGAACGAGGCAAGGGCACGACGTTTGCGATCAAACTACCCCTGACGCTGGCGATTGCCAAGGCACTCATATTTACCGTTAACCAACGATATTTTGCGTTACCGACACTGTCCATCGACCGCATTGTGAATGTACCGGCTAACACTATGGTTAAGATGGCCGACCAGGAGGCATTCGTACTGGACGAAATGGATGTGCCGCTGATACGGCTCGACGCTAAGTTGACGCCGCTGCACGGCGAGCAGCCGGTCAAGCCGGACCAATCGGACCGCCAGAATTTGTTGGCTATTATTGTGGGCGAACACAGTGAAAGAGTTGCTTTAGTCGTCGACAGTGTTCTAGACACGACCGACATTGTCATCAAGCCGGTGCCGGATGCATTAAAAGGCATCACTGGCTTTACCGGCGTCACAATCTTAAGCGATGGAAAGACAGCCTTAATAATTAACCCGGAGGAGTTGCTGTAATGGACGACGTAGAAGAACTAGCTTCATTAAAAGAGGTCGCAACCATAGCGTCTGGCAATGCAGCTACAGCCTTGTCAAAATTAATGAATCAAAAAGTAATAGTCGCAGTACCAAGTGTTACATTGGTGCAGGTGGAAAAAATCATCGAGGAAGTGGGGCATGGCGCGCGTGTGTCGACAACCGCTTTGGTAAGAATGGAGGGCGATTTGCACGGCGTATTGTTTTTTACGCTCGATCCTATCGACGCTAAGGATGTAACCACGGACATTATCGATAAACAAGTGAGCGGATCATTTGCCGATATCAATCAGGAAGTGTTGCGGGAGATGGTTAATATTATTGCCGGTGCGGCAGTTACTTCAATGAGTACCTTTTTAGCATTACAAATTACCCAATCGGTTCCGGCTAGTGCTACTGACATGCTGGGCGCTGTACTCGATCCTTTTGTTGCCGAACTGGGGGATACTTTCGATAAGGTTATAATTGAGCAAGAAACCTTTGTCATACCGGCTAAAGGAGCGAGCCTGAAATTTCTCGCAATTATCGATCCGCCTTCAACCGCGACCATTTTGCAAAAGATAGCCGAAAAGATGCAAACCTAACATGCAACAAACTGTGGATGTGGGGACTGCAGATTTCGCCGTGGCACCGCAGGGTTATATGCTGGCTAGCCAGGGCATCGGCTCTTGTGTGGTCGTTTGTTTTTACGACCAAGCCAAAAAGATCGGAGCCCTGTGCCACATTATGCTGCCTAAACAGCCCGCGGGCAGCGAACTTAACCCGCTGCGTTTTGCCGATACTGCCATCCCACTCGTACTCGAAAAGCTCGAACAAATGGGAAGCAGCCATCACGACCTGGTAGCCCACCTAGTGGGTGGAGCAAGTATGTTCCAAAACGTCGGAACTTTTATTAACCATGTAGGTGAAGAAAACGTTGCCGCCATACAAGCTATCCTAGCGGAGCAGGGAATACCAATTGGAACCATGCAAGTGGGCGGTAACAGAGGTAGAAATGTGCAGTTTTTGGTAGAATCAGGTGCGCTCACTACAATAAGTAATACGTAAAGGGGTAGATATGGACACACAGCCTGACGCCGCACAATCCGGTAAAAAATTTATTTTAGTCGCAGATGACACCGCCTTGCTAGCTAGGGTACTAGCCAATAAACTAACCCAGGCGGGGTACGAGGTGGTGATTGCCGGTAACGGCGTCGAAGTGCTAGCCGAGGCAATCAAAAGGAAGCCGGACTTGCTGCTGCTGGACTTGATCATGCCGATAAAAGACGGTTTTACCACGCTCAAGGAATTGCGCGCCGATCCCAATCTTGCCGATATCAAAGTTATCGTGACGTCGGACCTCAGCCAAGCTGACGACATGCAGAAAGTGCAGGCTCTTGGCGTTCTGGGCGCATTCGACAAAAGCAACTTGCAAGAAATAGTCGATCAAGTGCCGCATTTCCTCGGCGCATAAAATTTTCAGATGTGATATAAAGCACATGCAGTTTAGGTTTCGTTCGTTACAATTAGAATGAACTATGGCAGAAGCAATCGTATGGACGCCGACTGATCTCCTCACAGGATTAGCCTTGCCGTTCGTGCCTGACCCTAATCTGCCCCCGGTGCCGCGGCATTCCGGTGAAGTGCCGCCAGAAGTCGCCGATGTAAATCATGCCAATCATCCACGATTGGATCCGCTATTGGCGGCAGACATTGACTCCATAACTCCAAGCGCCGGCCCGGCGACCCGCGAATGCCGCGGGCAATTTGTACTGCGTCCCACGCATGAACGCTACCACCGCGAATTTTACGGACCGCACTTGCCGACAACCACTGTCGGAAGGTTCTTTATGTGCGCGCTGGCGGCATCCGGGTATGTGCCGCCAGAGGCGCTTGATTTTTCAAGGCCGGCGACCAGAATCGTCACGCTTACGCATATGCAGCGTGAGCGGCTCCGCACGAGCGGGGAAATCAAAATGGTAAGCGGCGAGATAGTGCGTCGCTTTTTGTTAGAATTCGCTTTTAGCCAAGGCGGCGAAAATATTAAGCCGGCCACGATAAACGAGTTAATACTTCTATCCTTAAATAAGAAGAACCCGGCTAAGCAAGCTAGGCTGGCTGAACTTTTGCTGGATGGCCTTGTCGAGCCAGCTATTGCCGGCCAGTTGCGGGACACCTACCGGTATGGCAAGAAGAATAGTCTGATACGGCCGGGACTACCACGCTCGGTGCTTACCTTCGTGCGCCAAGAGCTAGCCGGCGGTGAGCAGGTCACCCGCCAGGCAGTGGGCCGGATCGTTAAGCAGTGCGTGGCCTTTAAGTTCAGTGGCGGCTTGGCAGCGGCTTAGTAGCGGTAGTGTTCGGGCTTGTACGGCCCCTTGGCCGGGATGCCGATATAGTCGGACTGTTCTTTGCTGAGTTTGGTGAGCTTGCCGCCGAGGGCTTCAACGTGCAAGCGGGCGACTTTTTCGTCCAACTCTTTTGGCAAGCGGTAAACGCCGATATCGTGCGGGTTTTCCCACAACTGGATTTGGGCCATGACTTGGTTGCTGAAGGAGTTGCTCATAACGAATGACGGGTGACCAGTGCCACAGCCGAGGTTTACCAGACGTCCTTCGGCGAGCAGGATAATGCGGTGGCCGTCAGGGAAGGTGTATAAATCAACTTGCGGTTTGATCTCTTCCTTTTTAATGCCCTTCATGTGATTGAGCGGTTCAACCTGGATTTCGACGTCGAAGTGGCCGATGTTACATACGATGGCCGTGTCTTTCATTTTTTTCATGTGGTCGAGGGTGATAATGTCTTTGCAGCCAGTGGTCGTGACGTAAATGTCGCCTTCTTTGACGGCTTCTTCCATGGTGACGATTTCAAAGCCTTCCATTTGGGCCTGCAGGGCGCAGATCGGGTCGATTTCGGTAACCAATACGCGGCAGCCATAGGTGTCGAGGGATTGGGCGCAGCCCTTGCCGACATCACCGTAACCGGCGACAACGGCAACTTTACCGGCGAGCATGACATCGGTGGCCCGCTTGATGCCGTCGACCAGCGATTCGCGGCAGCCGTATTTGTTGTCAAACTTGCTCTTAGTGACCGAATCGTTGACGTTGATTGCCGGGATCTTGAGGGTGCCGGCGGTCAGCATTTGGTACAGGTGGTGGACGCCGGTCGTGGTTTCTTCACTGACGCCCTTAATGTCTTTGATCATTTCGGGGTGCTTGGTATGGACCCAGCCGGTGAGGTCGCCGCCGTCATCCAATAACAGGTTCGGCCCGAGGCCGCCCTTAAATTTTAGGGTCTGTTCGGTACACTGCCAGTACTCTTCTTCGGTTTCGCCCTTCCAGGCAAAAACCGGGACACCGGCTTTGGCGATTGCGGCGGCGGCGTGATCCTGGGTGCTGAAGATATTACATGAAGCCCAGCGTACTTCGGCGCCGAGCGCTACTAGTGTCTCGATGAGCACGGCAGTTTGGATGGTCATGTGCAGCGAACCGGCAATGCGGGCGCCTTTGAGTGGTTGCTTGCCTTTGTATTCGGCGCGGATAGCCATCAGGCCCGGCATTTCTTTTTCGGCGAGGGTGATCTCCATGCGGCCCCAGCCGGCTAGTTTGATATCTTTGATTTTATAATCGGACATGATTGACTACTCCTTAACTATGCTACTCGGCAGCACTTCGTTGAAAGCGTCTTTGTAGCGTTTAGTGATTTGTGCTGTGGTAAACGAGTGGTTTTGGGTGCCGACGACTTCGATGGCGTAGGTGCCGCAGACGGCGCCAAGTTGGGCGCAGGCCTTAAGCGGCCAGTCGCGGGCGTAGCCGTACAGGAAGCCGGAACGAAAGGCGTCGCCGGCGCCGGTCGGGTCGGCGACTTGTTTGGCTTCGACAATGCCAACGGTGATCGGTTTGGCGATTTTAGCGCCTTCGATGACTGAACCTTTTTTCCCCAGGGTAGTAATGACGATTGGCACGGTCTGTTTAATTTCGTCAATGCTCATGCCGGTTTTTTTGCTCAGCACGCTGATTTCGTAGTCGTTCAAAATGAGTACTTCGGCGGCCCGGACACCGGCGGCCATTTCGTCGCCCGGCAGGTTACTGACTTGTTGGCCGATGTCGTAGCACAGGCGCAGCGCCCACTTTTTACATTCCTCTACCTGGCGCTTCATGGCTTTGGGGTCGTGCGGCGAAACCACGACGATCGGCTTGGCATTTTTCCACGGCGCAAAGCTGAGCATGTCGCTGTCGAACATAGCGCCGGGGTAAAAACCGCCGACCTGGTTCTGGTCGGCGTCGGTAATAACATTGAATGAGGCAGTGGGCAGTTTGCTTTCGAAGACGTGAGTGATATTGACGCCGTCGTGCGCCAGTTTTTCCATATAAATAACGGCATCTTTGCCGGCGGAGCCAAGCAAAATAGGTTCCTCGCCGAGCAGCGCCAGGGAATAGGCGATATTCGCGCCGACGCCGCCGTAGGCGTCTTTAAGTTCGTTGAGAAAAATGGATATCGAGAGCGAGTCGAGCTTTTCCGGCTGGATGTGCTCGCGGTACTTGCCGCTAAAGCTCATGATACGGTCGACGGCAATCGACCCTGAAATAACTAATGGTGGTATGTCCCGCACCCGCCTATGGTAGCAGCCGGTGACAGAGGCGACAACCGTGAGCGCGTTGTATTATTTATGTTGCGGTAGAGTGGCGGGCGCGGACGGCTTTGCCGATATCGGTGTAGGCGCGACTCTTTTCGTCACGGCTCGCAGGGTCGTCGCTTATGGCGTTGGCCAATCTAATGGCGTCTTCGATGTAACCCTCCGTTGCCAGTTCGCGGGCCACCAGACCGCGTGCGTCATCTAGGGCGATGCCGGTATCATCATAGGCGAACGGGGCTAGGAGACTCATACGTTCCAGGGCTCGTTCGGGGCTGTGCCGGACTTCCAATGCGATCTCGTGGCGCGTGACAAGGTCGGCGACTGCCGCCGACCTTGCTATCTCCAGACGGTTATGCCGGCCGTAGTCCGTATCGCCGGTATTAACCTGTATGCCGAGCCGTGCTTCTACCATTGCCAGCTCTGCTGCTCGCATGTCATTGAGTGCCACGCGCGCTCCGTGGAGGTCGTTATCGGCTTGGTGGCGGGCGATGCTCAGCAGGGCCATCGTTGCCGCATCTCTCGAGCTTTCGGTCGGCCTACCCCCGCTGATCATCGAGCCTAAGCGGCGGGCATCATCCAGCCGGCCGAGCTGCGTCAGGTCATCGACAATCTCGATGCGATTGGACAACGAATATGCGCCCCAGTTGTCCGTCAGCGCCCAGGCGATGGACTCAAGTTCCTTGTCTTTCTGAGGGCGGTGCTTGGAAACTTTGAGCCGGCCCCATGTTTTCATATGTTCGGTTTGGACAGTGCCGTTTGTACGCCAGGCATCAAAGGTACTCTCGGCATATTGCGCGTTGAATTCGACGAGGTCGAGTCCCAGTTCGTCGCCGGCTTGCACGGATTCCTTATCGCCGCGGCGGTAGAGCATATCGCGGGTCCAGCG
>DASYJQ010000029.1:0-6335 GCA_035996265.1 Saccharimonadales bacterium (SeqCode) | reverse complement strand
CCTCTATAGCTACTTGTATGACCACGGCAAACGCGCCACCATTAGCGTTCAACCCCACTCAGCCAATTTTAGTACCGACCAATTTAAGCCGACGTTAGACTTTACTTCTCATATTGGCCGGGCTTACGTAGTTGACCTTGAGGATCGTAGCTCGGCCGCTATTGTCGGCGAAAAATCATGGGTGCTCATTAACGCGCCGAATAAAATGGCAGCCGACGTTCTCCAAAATCTTATTAACAGTTTGGAACCAGTACGGTCCTAACACCGGCTAGCGGACACCGCTGGCGGTGCCACGGAGCTGGAAGTAATCCCAGAAGCAGTTTTTGACAGCTGCGGTAGTGTTGTAGCAAGCCATACTAGGCGAAATGCGGTTAGTAGTGTCAATGGTCACGGCAGACACAGCATGTGAATTGCCATTAATGATAAACGTAGCGGCCGATGTCCCAGCCCCAGTCGCTGTGACCCGAATTTCAAGAGATACCCATGCGTTGGCCGTCGCTGTCACATTGGTGTCTGAGGCGCAGGTACGAGTTGTTCCGTCGCCCGTGCAGTAACGCCAGTGCGTTGCATCGGCTGCCGGGTCGAATTCCCACCAAACGCCGGAGACGGGCTGTGTGGTGGAAGCAATTTCATTGTCGAGGCCAATACGCAGCACCATGTTTGAGGTGGAATCAATGGCCACAGCTGTTTTCATTACATTACCGGTACTTAGGAGCATCGAACCGCCGTTGTCGGTGGCGAGCGTGAAGGTTTCGCCGCTATTTGAAGTTGCGCTGGGGGTCGTGTATGCCAGGACGCCAGGACGATCGGCAACAGGCGTGGGAGTACTCGGGTTAAAGTTCAGCCCTTCACCAGTAATGGTACCGATCGCCTTATGGTACCAACCGAGTTCGCCAACCGTACCGTTAGGACTCCCGGGAACCTGGGTAGTCTGGCCGCCTAAGAATTCATCCTGAACCATAAATCCACGATCGATGGGGTTGATGCCGCAAGGTTCCCAGTTGGAGTCACGGAAGCAACGGTACTGCTGCTGTGCCGAGTTATAGTACATGGCGCCATTCACGCCAGCCGGGTCACCAGTTGTACTCTTGTTATCTAATACTAGCAACGCTCCAGTAGTATCAGCAGTTGGATTACCGATGTATACGCGCGAGTTGGTCGTGTCGATTGAGAACTGGGGTACTGTGCTGGCATTTAGCACAGTGAATGCGCTGGTGCTGTTGGTAGTGTTTTGGAAGTTAGCCGTGCCGTTCACCGTAATCGTTTGGTTAAACGTGGCCTGGCCCTGGATTTGTAGTGAGCCCACAAACATACCATTACCCGCCGTTATCGAGCCGCCGGTACTCCCGGTACTCTGATCGCTGCCGCTATCAGCGAGTGTGGCATTTTGCAAGCCAACCAGGTCGATAGAACCGCCAACTTGCAGCCGCGGAGTAGTCGCATAATAAATAGTCGATACTGACGTAGTGGTAGCACTACTGCTGTTACCGCCAATTTCGTACATGTAACCGTTAACGATAACCGAAGTAGCGTCCCAGCGGGCGGCACCCAGCACACTAATTGAGGTATTCCAGGTACCGAGGTCGCCACCGCCAGCCGGCAGCGGGGAGTAATAAATGCTTGTTTGGACCGCCGAAGAGGTGTCGATGCCCCCCATGTAATAGACATTGCCATTAGATACCAACGCGGTAGCCCCGGTGCGGCCGGCAGCGGCCGGCAAGGAGTTGGCCGACGTTGACCAGTTAGAGCCAATATCACCAGTAGAAGCGTTTGGTTGTACATAGTAAACCGTTGTCTTGCCATTGGCCGGTGTGTTGTCGCTGGAGCCGCCCATCAGGTAGATATAGCCGTTGGCGGCGGCCGCGCTCGTGCGGGCGGTTGTGGCTGCGGCTGGCAATACTCCAGTAGCTGTTTGCCAGGCGCCCAAGCTCCCGTCGGCGTTTACTTTGGCGTACGAAGTCGTACCGACGAATATGGAGTTATTGAAACCACCGATGACGTACACATACCCATTTAAGTAGGCTATCGATGAGCTGGAACGGCCGGGCGCCACCAAGGCTGCCGTCTGCCATGCACCGAGGCTGCCGTCGGCATTGATGCGCGCGTATACCGCGTCGCTGCGCGTGTTCGTACCATCGTAGCCACCTATGTAGTACAGATAGCCATTGGCTATAAACGATGAGGCCTTGTATGCCGTGTACGGCAAGTTGGTTCCACTGTTCCAGGTGCCAGATATCGTGCCGTCGGCGTTTACTTTGGCGTAATATACGTTATTCGCAAACGTACTGGCGCTGTTGCTGGTACCGCCTAATACATAGACGTACCCGTTAGCCGTCGCCGAAGTTGACCCATAGCGGGCCGCCGGCGAGCCGCCGTTAATTGCACTGGTGGTACTCCAGCCGCCGAGTGAGGCGCTTACACCGCCCAGAACTGATATGATATTTCTCGTCGTATCGACATTGAAGAGGTCATTGCCGGAAGCGCTCTGGATACTGAACGCATTTGTGGAGTCGGCAGTGTTGCGGAATGTTGCCGGCGAATTAATGACTGCGTCAAACGATACCGAACCGGTGCCGTATGCCATGGCTGTGCCGCCCAACTCCAAACGTACACCATCAATCCAGAAGGTATGCGCTGTGGCGGCAGTCTGCACGATGCGCACGTCGGCGGAAGCGGTGGGCGCGGTGCCGTCAGTCGTAAACGTACAGGTAAAGCGCGTCCAGCCGTTAGTCGTCACGGTTTGGGCAGTGGGTGTACATTCGACAAAACTTGCGCCATTGCGAGTGTAGCGGGCCTTAATGTCGGTAAACGAACCGCTGGATAATTTAGCGTACCACGACATCGTATAGGTTGTGTTGATAGCCAGCGCCGTTGGTTGACTGGCTGTCGTATTAAATGCAGCGCCGGCGAGGGCCGTCGTCGACGTCGTTACCTTAAGGGCGGCCGTACCGATCCAGGCTTGTGTGGGGTCTTGAACAATCGTAGTGCCAGCACCGGAGGCACTCCAGCCCACCGTGTTCAATTCAAAACTGGGGTTAGTGATACTATTGCCGTTGTTATCGAGTGTCCCAACGTTCAGAATATTGGCTCCGCTAGTGTTCTGGATAGTTAGCGCGTCTGTCATGTTAGTACTGGCCTGTAAGCGCAGCGGCGAAGATACCGCACCCTGCAGGTCGATTGAACCATTGCTGCTGGTATCAGTTGCAGTACTAGTATCCAAGCCAAGGAAAAAGTCGTCAAAGAACATATCACGACTGCTGGCATCGGTTTGTTTGACGTAGACATAGGGCGTGCCACTATGGCTGGCTGGCGTAGTAAACGCACACTTTACGCGCGTCCAACCGGTTGAAGTGCCGCCGGTTGCACTCAATGAACATGCGGTATTATCGGTGGCGCCATCGGACGAATAGCCTGCGGCCAACGTTGTCATGACCGGATCAGCAATTCCAATTTTGATATAGAAGGTAAAGATATAGTTGGAGGAGTCAGCTAAGGTAACATTATACTTTGCGCCATCGTTGGCAGCACCGCTGGCGCTAGCATTCAAAGAGTTATTACCGCTATGGTGCTGCGACGTGGCCGACGTGAACGGGTTCGGATTGCCACGCTTTATCCAGCCAGCGGTGCCTTTTTCGAAGCCACTGTTGGTAATGAGGTTGGTTGTACTGGAGTCAGAAGTCTTGACCGTAATGATACTATTGGCACTGCTGTTCTGTACCTGGAAACCTGTCGTCGAATCGGTAGAGTTCTTAAAGGTAGCACTACCAGCCGTGGTCAGTGCAAACAGATTACCGTTAAAACTGTCGATTGAACCGCTGGGCGTGTACGTCATGTACACATAGTAGCTAAAGCTGTTATTGGTACTGCTGGGCGCACCAAACGGGTTAGGCCATGTGCCGTATGTAACCGTCTTATAGGCGCTCTTGCCGACATTCTGTGAGCCGTAGCGCAAGGTGCTGCTCGTCACGTTGAAGCTAATCCAATATTTGGTCGTAGCGGTGATTGCCGTGGTGGGCATGGCGAATGTGTTCCAGCCTTCGACAGTAGCTTGCGAAACGCCGGTAGCCAACAGAGCGCCCGGAGCATCGGCGCCGGTATCGGCATATAAGGACGCCTGCGCGTTACCATTGGCGTTCTGGAAGTAAACGCTAACGGTGTTCAACGTTCCGGCGCTGGCTGAGCTCGTTATTTGCGAGGTGCTCAGCTGCCCGTTGTTGCCGCTGTCAAAATTGGTCGGCGTACCGGTCTGTCCGGAAGTTACGGTAGCACCATCGGCAGCCGTGGACGAAATCTTAAAGCTGCCGCCGTCGCTGTTATCGACACCTAGGAAGATACTGGTGGCCGGCGTATTGAGTTCAATGGTAGCGTCACCCGTGCCGCCCTGCAGCAAGCGCAGCGCCGGGGCAGTTGAATTCGCGTCGTTGGTGGCGATGTCCAACGTGCGGGCTGGCGCGACTGTTCCGATGCCAACGCGGGTATTAGTTGTGTCAACGTCGAACGCTGTGGCTGTGCCTAGGGCGTTCTTGACCTGTAAGGCGCTCGCCGAGTTAACAGAATTTTGCAGTAACACCGCACCGGTATTACCGACACCGAGCAATAGTGCGCCTGCCGCCCCGTCTGTAGCGGCTGTCGCTCGCACGTTCAGCAGATTAGCAGCGATCGTACCGCCATTGCTGGTACTACGGTCCTGGATATCAAGCGCACCGCGAGTATTATCCAGGATAATTTCAGATGTCGCGCCGCCGGTGGAGTTGGTGTATGCACCTTGCAACGTAACCGTGCCCGTGCCACAACCGAGGTCGGTGGTGTTACAAATAATCTTTACTTGCCCGTTTTCGATCAGGCTCACCTTGTTCGTCGTCGAGTTATAGAACAGGCCGCCGTTCAAGGCAGCAAGGTTAGTAGTCGGGTCGGCTGTGGTTGAGTCAAGTTGCAGAATAGTTGTCGCGGTATCAGTACCCGTTGAGTCACCGATTTTTATAAGGTTGCCGGCAACCCCGCCAGTACGGGTCGCTGTATTAGCTGCCATTAAAGGCGCCGAGGCAGCATCTTGCACCTGGAAGGCAGTTGCCGAATTAGTGCTGTTTTTAAAGAGCGCGCTGCCATTGGCGCCACTGAGCGTAGCAACAGTATTACCGGCTGTTTTAAAATTCAGATCAAAGCCGTCATTGGTGCCTAGGACTCCTGTGGCGCCAAAGCTATTACCACCCTGTACAAATGCCGCGCCAGTGCCCGTCGTGTTACACCCCGCAACTTGGTTAGAGCTGTTGCGGCACAAAAGCGCTGCCGTGTCGGCGGCGCCCAGTGTGGGGGTAGTCAACAATTGAGCAACTGTTAATCCGCCGGCGTTTGAGGTGGTCAAGCCTGACCGGCCTATCGTAATAGCACTGGCGTGGGTAGTGCCAAATAGCAACCCACCGATAGTGCCCGTGCCCGACTGCGTACCGGTATCAACGACAACACTCCCCGATGAGTTATTAGCACCCTCGCCATCGCCGCTTATTATAAATACCGAACCGGTTGTACCGCCGCTACCCTGGTGATTACCACTCTTAATCGTTACGTTACCGGTGCTGCTTGTGGTGCCGGTCGAAACTCCGGACGTTACCACGATATCCCGAGTGCTGCCTGGAACGTCTGCGGTCAACAAATATGCCGTAGTGTTGCTACCCTGCCAGCTTAGCCCGAATGCCTCGTTCTCGTTGGGGGATATTACCGTAATGCTTGGCTGCAAGTGGGTACCGGTGCGGGCATCAGTCACTGTAATGCCGCGGGAATTTACATTAGCACTGGCACTAAGGCCGACGGCAATTTGCTGCCCGAACGCGCCAGGGTCAGAAACACTAACGCTGAGACGCGAGTTGATGTTTGTTCCAAGCGGCGTTAAAAAGTTATGTGTCGCAGAACCGATTACATCGATCCCGCCGCTTAGCTGAAGTCCATTAGAAATCGTTGGCGTAATATTGGAACCAAGATTAATGCCTACAACCGAATTGGTCGTATCAACGGTAAAGAGATTATTACCGATAGCGTTCTTAACGTTAAAGCCCGCCGTTGAGTTAACACTGTTTTGCAACGTCGCCGCGCCGCCAGCCGGCAGTACCGTTAGTACGTCAACGCCGTCATCCTGTATGGCAAAGCGGCCGTTGGCGCCGCAAGTGGTGTCACACTGCAAGTCGATCAAGAAGTTGGGGTCCGTAGCGGTATCGCCAAGCGCAACGCTCAGGTCGCGCCCGTTCGTCGCCAAAATTGAATTGCCGGCGTCATAGGCCGCCTGCAGCGTGTTGCTGGAACCGCTGCCGGAACAGTTGCCACTACTCAAACAAACCGAACCG
>DASYJQ010000028.1:0-17463 GCA_035996265.1 Saccharimonadales bacterium (SeqCode) | reverse complement strand
GCAAGGGCGCAGTAAATGTATGCGTTTCGCCATCGGGCAGCGTAATTTCCAGGCTGGCGGCGTGCAGGTACAAACGGTCGCCGTACTTGCCTTTGCCGTACAGCGGATCGCCGATAATCGGGTGGCCGATGTGCGATAAATGAACGCGCAACTGATGGGTACGGCCGGTTTCCGGCTTTAACTCTACCAGGCTGTATTTTTCAGTTTCCTGCAACACCTTGTAGCGGGTTAACGCACTTTTACCGTTAGCGCCGACACGGTGGGTAGCGGGCGCCTTGGGGTTGCGCTGGATGGGCATGTCGATAATGGCCTCCGGCTCTTTGAGATGGCCCTGGACGACGGCAATGTACGTCTTTTTAGCGTCGCGGCGGGCGAACTGCTGCTGCAGCCATTGCAAGGCATGCAGCGTTTTAGCGCCGATAATAACGCCGCTCGTCGGACGATCCAGGCGGTGGACAATACCAGCCCGCTCACCGGTGATATCTTTGCCGCGGTTTTTCAGGAAGCTGGCGACAGTTGCTTCGGGGCTGAACTCGCCTTGGACGTGCGTTAACACGCCGGCTGGTTTGTTAATGACCACGCAATCAGAGTCTTCATATAGTATGGGCAGATCGATATCTGGAACAGTGTCGAGAATCTTCTCGTCGTATAGCATTTCGACTTTGTCGCTATCCCGCAGTTTGAAGCCGGGTTTGACCTGTTCACCATTGACCAAAATTTGACCTTCGGCACACAGTTTTTGCACAAAGGCGCGGCTCAGGCGCGGATGGTTGGTTACGATGTACTGGTCCAGGCGCTTGCTGGCCTTACTTTGCAACTTAAAGCCGGCTACCTGGGAAGAATTCTCTTCACCGCCCATGGCTTCGAGCAATTTCTGGCGGCTGACGCGGCGGTCGGCCTGCGGCTTGGGGCCGGGGTCGTGGATGATGAAATTTTCGCGCTCGCGGCCCACGACTAGTACAACGTGGCCGGCGGGTCCTTCTTCGTTATTATTAAGCACATGGGCGTTGAGTGTTACCGACACCAGGCGGCCATCGGTCAGCATGCCGTCGATGTCTTCGATGGTTGCTGAGTCTTTCACATAGTCTACGGTGCGCAGGAACGGGGCGATATGCGGCTTGAGGTCCATGACATCGGTCTGCTCCACATACCAATCGACTTTTTCCTGGGGGAACATCTTTTCGAGGTATTCGCGGCCTTTCGAAGCAAAGCGCCGGTAGTCAAAGGGTTCCACGACGCGGATGTCAAAACCCATTTCAGCCATTTTGACCAAAGCCGGCAGCGTCATAGCTGTTTTGCCTGGCTGGTAACCGGCAAACGTTTCCATATCTGTCATCTTCTGCTTTTTGCCGGCAAAAAATTCAAATATCGAACTATACACTGCCAATGCGCTGCGGTCGCCGTCAGCGTGATCCGGGTAAAACGGGACGTCTTGCTTCATGCTGCCCATACTATGAACGCAGACCGACAGCCTTTTGGGCGCGCAGTAACGTCGCGTTAGCAGTCTCGTTCATGGCGGCCTCGCTGGCTTGCAGCTTGCCGAGGATTACCTGGTCGTCAACAGCTGCAAGTTTGGCGTGGAAATCTGTAAGGAATGTACCGATAACTTCGGATACCGCCTTCTTGAGATCCCCGTAACTTGGCTTGCCCTCGTATTCAGCAGCAACTTCCTGTACCGGGCGGTTGGAAAACAGCGCCAAGAGTTGAATCAGGTTGGTGATACCGGCCCGTTCCCTATCTTTGGGGGCGTATTTAATTGCGCCGAAACTGTCGGTAGCAGCGCTCATGACTTTCTTAGCGGCGGCATCCGGCGTGTCGCTCATAAAAATAACCCCGCGGCCGGTCTCGTCGGACTTGCTCATCTTTTTAGTCGGATCGATGAGGTCTTTAATGCGCAGTCCTTGGTCTTTGCCGAAAAATTCGTGCTGCTTTGGCACGGGCACGGGCACGGTAAATAGTTCGCCAAACTGGTTATTCATACGCTCGGCGATATCGCGCGTAAATTCCAGGTGCTGAGACTGATCGTCGCCAACTGGCACATACTGCGCGTTATACAATAAAATATCAGCCGCCATCAAAACGGGATAGTTAAACAAGCCGACGCTGATACGATCTTCGTTGAGTTTAGCGGACTTGTCTTTGAACTGCGTCATGCGGTTCATCTCGCCAAAACCCGTGAAGCAATCCAGTATCCAAGTCAGCTCGGAGTGTGCCGGCACATAGCTCTGGCGATAAATATGCACGTCGTCGTGGCCGAGGGGCAGACCGGCTGCGGCAAATACCCGCAGGTTCTGCATAATCTGCGCCTGCAATTGGGCGTGATCAATCGGCGTGGTAAAGCTGTGCAGGTCGGGCACGAATAAATTAACCTGGTATTCACCGGCCCGCTGCTTAGCCATGTCGATTATGGGCAACAAAGCGCCGAGGTAATTACCGATAGTAAGGTCATTGTTGGCACGAATGCCGGTCAATATAACTGGTTTGCTCATCTTATACTCCATTATACAGGTATTAACGTCTTGTAACAGCATGCGCGTACATGTCAAGACAGTCGTACACGGGCACTGTTGCCGTGCTTTTATCGAATACGAGCGGCAATTCGGTGCAGCCCAGCAGGATAGCTTGCGCTCCGTCGCCTACTAGAGCATCGGCGATCTTCGTCAGTGCCGCTGCATCTGACGTGTCTTGCTTCATGGTGATGACGTTGCGAATAGCGTCTTCCACAATGCTCAGTGAACGGGCTGGCGGCGTAACGGCAATCACGCCCTCCTCTGTTAAGTAGCGCTCGTACAGTTTTGTTTTAATCGTTGTCGGCGAGGCCAACAGGCCGACGGTTTTAATGCCGTCGTCGTGCAATCGCCGGGCTACCGTCTTCAGCAAAGAAACGAAATTTTTGCCTTGCAGGTATGGTACGTCGTCCGTCAGCAAATGCGCCGTATTGCAAGCCAGCATAATACTGGCCGGATCAAGCAGCGCAATCTGCGGCCCTAATGCCAGCATTTGTTCGATTGCAGCCTGCTTGTGGATGTCAGAACTAATGAAATCACGGACAGGCAGCGAAAAGTGCACGATGAATGGGTATTCATGCCCCTCGCCGCTGTGCTGGGTCCGCGAATGCTGCAGTATTAACGTGTGCAGCCTAGCCGAGGCTTGTGGGCCCATGCCGCCGATGATAACTATTGGCTTACGCATAGCTGTTCTCCAGCCATTATTTGCTGTAGGTATACAAGGTCGCGCTGCACGCTGAGCACCGGATGATGCTGTTCTATAGATGCATCAAACGCCGTTGAAGTTACGGATATTTCGCCTTCCCGGCATTTCAGGTATGGCGGCAAAACATGGCGGGTGAACAGCTGCCCGGTAGCTTCTAAAAGTCCGGGGATTTCCACGCCTTGGGCGCGGCAAGTCATACGCGTTTCGTAAAACGGACGCTCACTTTGGGCGCCAAGACTTACGACGCAGCCGGGTTCAATCGGCGCCGGTTCATTTCTGTGTGGCCGCACCAGATCTGCAATCGTATCGTGCATGACCAAGTGGGCAGCGACGTAACTCAAATGGCTGCCTTGGCGACGGCCGGCACTCTTTAGCAACTGCTCCTGGGTGTGCGGCGAAGTATGCGTTAGCGCTTCGGCTATCGCAGCTTCATCAATGTCCGGCGGGCCGGCAGGATCGGTCAGGAATGTAACGCTATCGGCCATGTCAGCGTAACGGGCGTCAATAAGCCGGCGGCCGTAGTCACGGAACTGTCCGGCTGGCGTTGCACTGTCGCGCGGTAATATACCGTTAACGCGCTGCCCGGTGCGAATGGTGTATACGAACTGTACTTGCGCGCGGGGCAAATGGTTTTTAGCGACTTCGAGGGCGCTAGCTACATAGCCGAGGGAGCGCATAGGGATATTGGAGGGTGTTGCGCCAAAGGCAGACCCGCAGCGCAGTGTTCTCACCTGCTCTTTCGAGCGCCTGCAGTAAATGCGGCGCATCATGTTTACCGGCGCTCTCTATGTAGTTTGCCGGATTTTGTAGTATTGGTTTAAAGGCTTTCATAAAAGCTCCTCATAATTTGGTTGTGTAATAAAAAGACCGCTCGGTGGCGGTCTCTTCGATATTCTTGAAGGAAATTGTTTAGGTATGCAAACACACGGAACAGAACGCCACAGTAGATGTCGTCTGCCAGTTATATGAATTACACAAAGTTTTCATAAGCATTACTATATCACATTATATATTTTGAGCAAGTATTTCTGTCGAGGCGCCATTTCAACGAGCGCCTGCTAATACATATTCCCGTATCTGTAGACCGCGGGCGTTATCCAGTAGGCTAAGCATGCCCAGGGCACGTTCCTCACGGATGCATTTATCCACTTGGCTGAGGCCGGGTACGCGTTCAGTGTCACGCTGGTTGCCGGGATGCAGGTACGTTTCGGCCAGGACGCCGTCAATAACAATCCCCTGGCCCATAAGCCGCGCTAAACTCTGTGCGATCGCCAGCTGGCCTTCCTCGCCGCCGCCCTCCCAGGCCGCGTGCTGATGCGACACATCGACGTACAGTGCCACTGCACCGGCACCGAATTCGCTGTCGATCAGTTCGCGGGCCGTAATAATCTCGTCGGCGAGTATTTCATCCGTCGGCCCGGCTGGCCGGGGTGCGTAGCCACGGAGGATAAGGCCGGTGCTGGGGTTGGCGTGCGTTTCGATTTGCTGTAAGCCGCCGTCCAGCGTGAAGCGTGTACGAATCTCTGACGCTTCGGCGCGAACCGTGTGCAAAGCGTGCATAGCAGTGGTCAACGAGCCGCCAGTGCCGCTCTTTACGAACCCTGGCGCAGGCACGATGCCCTGTTCCAACTCTATACTAGTGGGGCGCAGTAACTGGCGTACGCCGGTGTCCTCAACATTACGCGCACCGCCCCACTTAGCCACGAGCCACGGCGAGGCAACAGCGGCATCACTTTCGTCCATTATTTCAGCGACAAGCCCTATGCCCTCGTCAGTAAGGATTTGTGCCCCTTCGCCGTAGCAGGCGACCCCATTGCGTTGGTGTATAAGGCCGGTAGTTCCGCCGCGGGTGCGTGGTTTTGTTCCGTTTTTGCGGCCTTTGTACCTCAAGTTCGGTAGCTCTTCGGCCCCGTCAGCCATAGTCCTGATGTGGCGCACCGCCGCCAGCTCACCGTCTTCATGCCGGTTACTGTCGGTTGCGCAGGGCCCGGCCCATACAGCCAATGGTGCATTCGGTGAGCCGTTGCGGAACATATCGTCTATCTGTTGTTGCCGCAATTCATTGATCTGTACTGTCTGGTCTTCTGTGGGAAGAATAATTTCCATCTCTGTTCCTTTTTCTCTACATTAAAAAACCGCCTGTGTGGCGGTCTTTTCAGTATTTTTGAAGTGTATTATGCAAACACACGGAACAAACCGCCACGGGATGTGCCGGTAAACCAATAGCTGCTGATGTTATGTTGCGGTTTGTTCATTACAAGTTTTGACTATACCATGCTGCCGCCACTGCGCCTAATAGTTACTGCATCTTCGTCGCCCTTTTGCAGCTTGCAGACGAAAAAGGCTTCAATATTCCCGCTCGGGGCTAACCGCAGGCAATCCTGCACAGCATCGCTGTACGGCCGGCCGTTCCATTCGCGGACTGTCGGCACGCGATTAGGCAAGTCAGCGGTAAATGGTTCAATAGTCGCATCATCATGTGTGCGCAACAGATAGTCAACGACCGCTTCGTTTTCTTCCGGCGCCATGGTGCAGGTGCTGTAAACCAATATGCCGCCGGGTTCCAGTAGCTGCCAGGCCTGGGTCAATATACGTTTTTGGAGCTGCTGCAACCGCTTTACATGCGCCACCGACCATGTCGCAAAATCTTTAGCGCGGTCGTAACGCATAATGCCTTCGCCGCTGCACGGCGCATCGAGTAAAATTTTGTCAAAGCGTTGCCCGTCCAGTTTGCGCGACAGCTGCATAGCGTCAAATAACGTCATGTCTTCTGGCGTCACGCCCAGGCGCTTCAAATTGGCCTGCATACGCAAGAGGCGGCCGCGGGAATTATCATTCACCCATAGCCGCACCTGATTGTTAGTAACCGCTGCGATGTGGCTGGATTTGCCGCCTGGGGCGGCGCAAACATCCAGAATGCGCTCGCCTGGCCGCGGATCAAGTGCTAGTACTGGCAACCAACTGGCGGCGTTTTGCATGAACACTGCACCGGAGGCGACCAGTGCGCTGTCGCGGACTTCGATAGCACCGGCATCGATAGTGTAGCCATTGGCAATCCACTCGTATGGCTTGCCCTGCCAGCCAATATCTTTAAGCTGGATGAGCGTCTCGTCCGGCCGGGCGATCAACGGGTTGAGCCGGAGGCTCTGGCGACGCTCCTGGCTGAGCAACGCAATAACAGCGGCTTCGTCTAAACCAAGGGCCAGCCCGGTTCGCTCTACCCAAGCTTCGCGCTTGCGCGCGAGCTTCTCTTCCAAGCTAGTATTTTTAGACATATCACCTATTGTATAATGCGGGGATGATCCGTGGTATTATTTTCGATTGTTTCGGCGTTCTGGTCGGCAAAGGCTTTGGCGACGTCTATGCCGCAGCGGGCGGCGACCCTATTAAAGATAACGCCTTTATCGACAGTATGATCATCAAAGGCAACCGCGGCGAAATATCAGATGCGGTGTTCGAAGCTATAATGGCCGAAAAATTAGGCCTCTCGCCCGCAGCTTTCCATGCTATCGCCTTGCAAGAGGAGCAGCCCAACGAGCCGTTGTTCGACTACATCCGCACCGAACTCAAACCGCATTATAAAATAGGCCTGCTCAGCAATGCCGGTACTGGCGTCATCGAAAACCGTATTTCCGAAAAAGACCGGGCTTTGTTCGACGTTATCGTCGTATCTGCCGAAATCGGCTATCAAAAACCCGAGCCGCAAGCCTTCCAAATAACCATCGACCGCCTCGGTACTACATATGACGAGACAATCTTCATCGATGATCTGGCAATATTTACCGAACCAGCCAAACTTCTCGGGCTTCACGCCCTGCAGTACAAGGGTCTGGATTTGCTTAAACAGCAGCTGCAACCCCTCTTAAAATAAGCGCACGTCTAGCAGACTAGCGGCGGCGATTCTGCCAATCAAATAAATTAAGGCCTTTGCCGTCCAGGTAGTCATCGATCACTTTAATCGCATTCGGTAACCCCAAGCCGGCGGCTATGCGTTTAGCATTTGGCAAGCTAAGGCCAGCTGGCAGTTTTAAGAGTTTATCCATTTCCCGTTCGCCGATGCCCCTGTCCAATAAATGCATCCCCTCTTGGCTGCCGTTTAAGTCGCCGCGCAAAAAGGCGTCGCCGACCTGCTGGACGGTCACGCCTTCTAATTCATCGGCGGTCTTTCGTATGGCGGCGTCAACTATGATATCAAGCCCGGGGTAGCCATACAATGGATCTGGAATGCCGATTTCCTGGAGCGTTTTGTGCATTAGCATGTCAGCGCCCACTTCGGCCAAGGGTTGGGAAGAATAAGGGTTCGGAACACCGTAGCCGCTATAATGATCCATGCTTCTTTGCATGACCAACTTATTGTCCGGGCCGACCACCAACCCTTTCGAGATCTCAAACTGTTGCTCTTCTGCTTCATGCCCCAGTTCATGCGCTAGTCCCGAGGCGTTATGACTGGGGTTGTCACGCCGCACCCATACAATACCGGCATCAACCCGATGCAACCCGCCATCACCCCGCGTAAACTCTTCGCCCCAAAGCGCACCGACCTCTTCGTTAAAAGTCTGCTGTGCACCGACGGGGTACAAGTGAACAATCTTTGATACCTCTTCTCTCGCGGGAAGCCTTTTGCGCAAGTTGACATCCAATCTATCGCCGACGGCGACCAGGCCGTCACGAATGTCGCCAAGTAATACTTTATCATCGTCCGAGGCCGGCGTTTCGCCGCGCAACTTAACATGGCTGCGCAATAAGTCGACGTATTCGGTGTATTTTTCTTCTATTCCAGGGACATTGCGGCTGCGGCGGATACTCTTATATTTACGCTCCGGCTCAACTGGCTCAGTGGCCGCTTCTGGCGCCGGCACGCTTTCTTGCTGCGTAGGACGATCCTCGGCGACCGCCGCGGGCCGGTGGATCTGTGGCTCTGTAGGCTGGTCTTCAGGAGTTTCGTGCGCTGCAGCAGGTTCGGGTGCCGGCTCGGACTCATGTTCCGGTAGCCGTTCCGCCGGCTGCCATTCCGGTTCAGGTTCATCGTCTGTAGCGGTAATGTCATACGCGCCGGCTACACCTGACGCCTCCGGTTCTGGCGCTTCATCGTATGGGTCTTCATCGGTAATATCACCGGCTCCAAGGCCTATATAGTCAGGATCACCGGCTGCGTAGGGTTTGTCGTAATCCAGACCAAATTCTGGCGGTTGCCCAAAAGGAAACTGATCTGCTCTAGAGGCATCGTTGTTATGAGACGTTTCCATTACGGCCCCCAGTTAAATAATCTTCGCTAATAGGCATCAAAAACCCTGGCAGTTGCTGTCAGATGCTTCGTGCATGCCGATTACCTACAGCCAAACAGACGGACAGGGCGGCCCGCAGCGTTTCGCGATTATCGGTCGAGGTCTCTCTTACATACATAACGGATAGTACCAAAAAGTAGATTGCGGTTAAAAAACAAAAGGACCAATAAAGGTCCTTTTGTTTGCGATAGTAGTACTAGCGCTTGGTGAACTGGCGTTGCTTGCGCGCGCCCTTGAGTCCGAACTTCTTGCGTTCGCGCTCACGGCTGTCACGGCTGAGCAATTCAGCTTTCTTCAGCGTACCCTTGACGTCTGGCGTCATTAGGGTCAGAGCCTTGGCGATACCCAAACGGATAGCGTCGACTTGGCCGGAGTGGCCGCCGCCGTCAACCATAACGGTGACGTCGAACTTGCCCTCTAGCTCAAGTACTGCGAACGGCTTGTTCAACTCGTTCATAAAAGTCTGGCTGCCGGCGAAATATTCTTCGGCTGACTTGCCGTTGACGGTGATACTACCCTTGCCGCCCATAACGCGGACACGAGCGGTAGCAGCCTTGCGGCGGCCTAAAGCGTAGAAATAATCATTCTTAGCCATTATTTGCTCTCCTTAACCGAAATAACTTCGGGCTTCTGTGCTTCGTGGACGTGCTCAGCACCGGCGTAGATCTTTAAACGATCCAGGCGGCCGTCGCGCAGCTTGTTGACAGGCAACATGCCGCGTACTGCTTGCCATACCGGAGAGGTTGGGTCGCGGTCCATTTTTTCACGCATGGTAAGTTCAGTTAAACCGCCGGGGAAACCACTGTGCTTGTAGTACATCTTCTTGTCCATCTTGCCGCCGGTAACTTGGATGTTAGCGGCGTTGATGACGATGACAAAGTCGCCGACATCAATGTGCTTGGTGAACATGGGCTTGTCTTTGCCGAGCAGCAATGTTGCAACCTGGGTGGCAACACGGCCGAGCGGGGCTTGGCTAGCGTCGATAACGTACCACTTGCGGGTAACTTCAGTCGGCTTTGCGCTATAAGTTTTCATTATGTAGTCTCCTTCTTGGCAGCTGCTTTAGGGGCAGCTTTCTTTACTGGAGTTTTTGCAGCGGCGGCAGCAGCTTTGGCTACCGGGGCTTCTTTGAGGTCATCGACAAAGCTGACGCGTGCCAGCTGGGCGTTATCACCGCGGCGGGTCTTGGTCCGCACGATGCGCAGGTGTCCGCTGGTGCGGCCCATGAGCTTCGGTGCGATCTCGTCAACCAACTTGTGGGCGCTTTCCAACGTTTGCAGGTCAGAAATGACCATGCGGCGGTTGTGCAAGTCGCCTTTCTTTGCCTTGGTGATCAATTTTTCTACGTAAGGCACCACTTCTTTGGCCTTAGGAAGAGTCGTTTCGATAGACTCGTACTTGACGAGTGAATCGGCGAGGCCCTTCACAAGCGCTACTCTTTGGTCGCGCTCGCGGTGCAGTTTGCGGCCTTTGTATCCGTGACGATGCATGCTACAGCTCCAACTCCGCTAATTTTTCTTTAACTTCGTCGAGTGCTTTGCTGCCAAAGCCCTTGAGGTCGCGCAATTCAGCATCGCTCAAAGAGAATAAATCCTTGATGGTGTGGATGTCGTTGTTGACCAGGGCGTTAGTAGTACGGGCGCTCAGGTTCAGGTCTTCGATCGGTGTGTTCAAGGCGGCTGGTTCGTCGCCATTGTCATCACCAGTACGGCTGGTAACAGGGCTGGTTACAGTACCCATAGCTTCAGCGGACTCGACGCGGGTCTTGCCGGCTAATGCAGTGTACTGGTTAACCAGAATGGCTGATGCTTCTTCGAATGCGTCGCGAGGGGTAATGGTACCGTCGGTCTCGATAGTAAGCAAAAGCTTGTCGAGGTCGGTCATTTGACCAACGCGGGTGTTCTCAACCTTGTAGCGGACGCGCAGTACAGGAGTAAATACGGCGTCGAGGGCAACGTAATCGCTGGCCTTCTTAGCAGTACCTTCTTCTACGGTGCGGTAACCGCGGCCGGTTTCAACAACCAAGTCCATAACAAACTTAGCTTTGTCGTCATCGACAGTGGCGATAACGTGCTCGGGGTTTACAACTTCAACATCGGCGTTAACCTGGATGTCTTTAGCAGTAATAACGCCCTTGCCGCTCTTAACGATGCGAATCTGCTGGGGTTCTTCGCCGTATACACGGAATCGAACACCCTTGAGGTTCAGCATAATGTCGACGACGTCTTCTTTGACACCTTTAACGGTGGTGAATTCGTGCGTAGCGCCTTCAATCTTGAAGCTGGTGACAGCTGCACCGGCGATACTGCTGAGCAGTACGCGGCGCATTGAGTTACCGAGCGTCATGCCGTAGCCGCTGTGAAGCGGTTCAACGACGAATGTGCTGCTTACGTCACTGTGGTCGTCTACTTGCACTAACCCTGGTGTGTGAATCATTTTTGACATAGTTCTTACACAGCCTCCTTAGCGTGAGTAGTATTCTACTATTAATTGTTCTTTGAGATCCGGTTCGGCATCTTCGCGGGTCGGTAATCCAGTAATCTTGAAAGCAATCTTCTTGCGCTCAACCTTGATCCACTCAGGGATTGTCGGAGGAGTCGGGCTGACTTCATCAAGTTTCTTGAAGTACTCGCTACCCTTGCTGTGTTCACGGACAACGAATTCGTCGCCGATCTTAACGCGGATGGAAGGAATGTCTACACGGACGCCATTCATCATGAAGTGACCGTGGGTCACTAGCTGACGTGCAGCGCGGCGGGAAACTGCAAAACCTGCGCGGTATACCGCGTTGTCCAGGCGTTGTTCGAGCAGTTGCAGCAAAATCTGGCCGGCTTGGCCTTGTTTGCGCGAAGCTTCCTTCATTAGGTTGCTAAACTGCTTCTCGAGCAAACCGTACAAGCGCTTGACCTTCTGCTTTTCGCGAAGTTGCAAGCTGTACTGGCTTACCTTCTGTGGGCGGCCGCCACGGCTGTTGCCGTGCTGACCTGGGATTGTCGGGCGCTTAACCAAAGCTTTGTGGGCTTTAGGGTGAAGGGCGTAGCCTTCGCGGCGGGACATTTTTACAATTGAGTGAGTATCTCGTGCCATATTTCTATCTCCTCACCCCTAAATCCTACGAGCCTTACGGGGGCGCACACCACCGTGTGGCACACCTGTAACGTCGGTTATGTTTTCTACTTGAATGTTCAAACCTTGCAGCGTACGAACAGCGGCGTCACGGCCGAGGCCAACGCCCTTCAGGAATACGTCTGCTTTGCTCATGCCATGCTGTTGCTTGGCGGCGTTGCCGGCTTTTTCGGTAGCAACCTGGGCTGCGTATGCAGTACCCTTTTTGGAACCGCGGAAGCCGCAGGCGCCGGCGCTTGCTGTTGTCAGCACAGCACCCTTGCTATCGGTAAAGGTGATAATCGTGTTGTTGAACGTAGCCAAAATGTGTACTTGGCCCGTCGGAACGCTGCGCTTAGCCTTTTTCTTCTTTACTACAGTGGTTGTCTTGGTTGTCGAAGTATTTTCTGCCATATCTATATCCTCATCCTACGTCTTCGACGCAACCTTCTTAGCGGTACCACCAACAGTTACCTTCTTACCGCGGCGGGTGCGCGCGTTCGTCTTGGTACGTTGGCCTCGTGACGGCAGGCTGGCCTTGTGGCGAAGTCCGCGGTACGAGTTAATGTCTTTCAGACGCTTGATGTTGCCGGCGACAATACGCTGCAACTCGCCTTCGACAGTGTACTTGTCGTTAATACGTTCTTGGATACGACCAATTTCTTCGTCAGTCAGATCTTTAACACGAACCGTCGGTTCAACCTTAGCTGCTGCCAGAATGTCTGCGCTGCTCTTTGGGCCGATGCCGAAGACGTAAGTCAAAGCAACCCAAACCTGCTTATCGGTCGGGATCGTAACACCAGATATACGTGCCATATGCTCCCCTAACCTTGCCGCTGCTTGTGCTTGGGCTTAAGTTTATTAATAACATACAATTTAGCCTTCGACTGTTTGCCGCGGCCTTTTCGCCAGACGATATGATCGTCAGGGCTGATTTTTTTAACGCTTGCACGCACTTTCATGCGGATCATGCTCCTTCCTTGGTGCATAACACACTGCTTAATATTGAGATCTACGATTTGCGATAGGTGATTCTGCCCTTAGTAAGATCGTAAGGGGTCAACTCAACCGTCACGCTGTCTCCTGGCACGATGCGAATGTAGTGTTTCCGCATCTTACCGGCGACATGAGCTATGATTTGGTGGCCGTTTTCTAGCTCGACACGAAATTGAGTACCCGGTAAGGTCTCAATAATCGTTCCTGTTAACTCAATAACTTGCTTATTACTCGCCATAAATATAACTAATGGTCAATTATAACAGTGTAGTGCGCCAATTACAACAGTTTATATGTAGAAGGGAGATATCGTACCTCTAGCGCTCGCTACAATGTTGATTTCTAGGTTCATAGTTGACGATTTTCATCTGCGCGAGCGGCCTGTCGCGCGGAATTGTAAAAGTCGTATGCAGCCGCGCCAAACTCCGGACCGACCGCGTTGCGAGCCCAGCCCATCATTTCTAATAAATAATTAAACGCATGCAGATTGTCCCGCACGACAAGCGGCACCGGTTCACCGGTTATGCCATGCACGCCTCGTTGGTGGTCGTCTATAACTTGATGCACAAGCATCGTGTATCCAGCCGGCTCTAAGCCGTCTGGCTGCTCTACGAGCTGCTCAATCATGCTCGCGCCGAGCACTTGTTGTACGTACTGTGATTCAACAAGGGGGTGTTCTTGAAAATAGGCTAAAAAATCGGCTGCCGTGGCGTGTTGTTGTTCGGGCGTGACAGACGGAACGGTCATGACTAACTACTTATTTTTGTTGCGGCGGCGGAATGGCAGAAGGCTGAAAAGTCGTTTCTTGGGGCTGGTGACGTCGTTTTCCATTTCGTGGAAGAAGTCCGGCTGGGCGTACTGGTCGTAGGTCACCATCAGCGCCCGTGATTCAACGGCACGGAGTGTTTCGAGCGATACGGATACCAGGATCAAGACGCTCGTGCCGCCGATGGCGATATTGCTGGTGACGAATATCTGGGCAATGATTGGCAGTAGTGCCAGCATGCCGAGGCTAAAGGCGCCGAACAGGGTCAGACGGTTCACGATCCTGCTTAGATGTTTCTCGGTTTGGACACCGGAACGCACACCTTCCAGGAAGCCGCCCTGCTTTTGCAGGTTCTCGGCGATTTCTTTACTGTTAAACGTCACGCTGGTGTAGAAGAACGTAAAAATGAACACGAGCAAAAAATACACGACGGGGTAAATGTAGGAGTGCCAGTTACCGGCTTGGAAGGTAGTGGAGGTCGGCGTCTTGAACCACGTAACCAGGTTCGTACCGAGGTGCTGCAAGTTGGCGCTCTTAGCGCCAGTCATCAACTGGCCGACAAAACTTGGCACGCTCAAGAATGCGACGGCAAAGATGATCGGAACCACGCCGGCGCTAATCAGTTTAACCGGCAGCACGGTAGTCACCCCGCCGTAGGTACGGTTACCCTGTACGCGTTTGGCGTAATTAATCGTCAATCGTCTGGCCGCTTCGTTAAGTTTGACCACTATCCAGGTTACAGCTACCACTGCGGCGGCTATCGCCGAGGCAAAGCCAAATGCTTTAGCGCTCATCTTAAAGACATGGCCGAAAATAGTCCAGCTGTGCGTGTTGTCAAAGATCGTACCGACCAGTCCGCCAATAGTAGCCGGCATGCCGCTCACAATACCGACGGTGATGATCAACGATATACCATTACCGATGCTGCGTTCGGTGATTTGCTCGCCAAGCCACATCAACAGCATTGAGCCGCCGGTCAAGGCAGAGACCATCAGTATCCACTGCCCCAGCGATGCCCCGGCAGTAATGTCGCCGATACCGCCCACTTGGCTGGCAGTTTGACGGATCAGGTAAATCGCACCGATAGATTGCAGGATAGCCAATGGGAACGTCAACAAACGGGTGTACTGGTTAATCTTACGCTGGCCGTATTCGCCTTCTTTGCGGAGGGCTTCGAGCTTAGGAATAGCCTTGGTAAGCAACTGCATGATAATCGAGGCATTGATGTACGGGCCAAGGCCGGCAATCATGATCGAGAAGTTGGCCAGGGCGCCGCCGGACAAAATGTTAACAAAACTCAAAAGCTGCGGCGTGTTCTGGGAGGTAAACAGGTTGTTTAGGACCTGCTTAAGGGTTTCGGGATCGGCCAGCGGCACAGGAATGTGCGCCATAATGCGGAATACCAACAAAATACCAAGTACAGCCAGAATGCGCTTGCGCATGTCCTTATGGCCAAGCGATTTCCAGATAATTTTCCAATTCATGAACTAATTCTAACCCCTTCTTGAGCTCTTTGTCCCTGATTACCATTCAGTATACCAGCTTTACATCGTAAAGCTACACCTGTTGCGTTATCCGCTACGCTCCTTTATTACAATTCTTGCGGCGCAGGTACGCCGACATAACCGCCACTCTGATGCGCCCAAAGTTTGGCATATATACCTTTCTTTTGTTTGAGCAGCTCGTTATGACTACCGCACTGCACGATGCACCCCTTATCCATGACGACAATACGGTCCATGCGCTGGATAGTGCTCAGACGGTGGGCGACCACGAGCGCCGTACGGTCTTTCATGAGTTCCCACAGGGCTTGCTGGATCAGTTTTTCGCTGCGGCTGTCAAGCGCGCTCGTGGCTTCGTCCAGCACTAGGATCGGCGCGTCGCGCAGCAAGGCCCGGGCAATGGCCACCCGCTGGCGTTGGCCGCCAGACAATTTAACTCCGCGTTCACCGACCATCGTCTGGTACTTTTGTGGCAGATCATCCACAAACTCATCAACATATGCCAGCTTGGCGGCCGCTTCTATTTCTTTTTTCGAAGCACCCGGCCGGCCATAGGCGATATTCTCAGCAATACTGCGGTGAAACAGCAAAGGCTCCTGCGGAACGTAGGCAATCCGCGCCCGCAACTCACGCTGCAAGGCGTCTCGCACGTCGACGCCGCCAACGGTAATAGTGCCGCTGGTTGTATCCATAAAACGCAACAATAGTTTCGTAAGCGTCGTTTTGCCGCTGCCGGAATAGCCGACAAGGCCGATCTTCTCGCCGGGCTCAATTACCAAACTGAACTCTGACACGGCAATCGCCCTTTTAGTCGCTTCGCTATACCGATAATTAATCTTATTAAATGCAATTTCCAGATTAGCCTTGGGTATTCCGGCCGGCCTGGCCGGATCGGTCACTAGCGGTTTAACCATCATTGTCTTAAGCGTTTGGTGGGCAGTGCCCATGACTGTCTCGTACTGTTTGACGATGGTAGCAATCGCTTCAGTAGCAGCAATCATTTTAATAACGTAGAGCTGTACCAGCGTCACCATCGCAATGGTGATAGCATGGTTCTTATAGAGGTGCGCCGTGGAAAGCAGCAGCGCGCAAGTGGCAATCGCCGCTAACGTCATGCGGACGGTATCGGCCGGAATTGACGAATTCCAGGTACGCTGCTGGATGCGACCCCATGCGCCCAGGGTCGCTTCGAGATGTTGCTCCTCATATGCTTCGCTGGCAAAGCTTTTGACTGTCGCACCGTGGCTGAGGGCGTCGCCAATACGGCCGGCCAGCTCGCTGCCGGCTTCATTTAAAGCGCGGCGCAATTTAAGACGCCACCGGCTAAACCATATCGTAAAGCTCAACACGACGGACATCGATATCAATGTTATCAATGCCAGCAGCCAGGAATGCCAGGCAATAATCACCATGCCGGTAACAATTACTACTAGCTGGTTGGGCAACAGCAGAAACAGAATCTGGCTGTATTCGTTATACACGCTGCGCAGTTGTGTGGCTTGCGAACCAAGCGCACCAGAGAACGAATTACCGTAAAATTCATAATCTTTTTGCAGGAAATTACCGAATACCGTGCGTTGTACATACTGTGAGCCGATCCGCCCGTTCTTTGTAATAGCCAAGCCGCCGAGCGCCCACAATACTGAATAGCCCAAGGCTAACAACATGATGTTAATGGCATACGATTGCACTTTGTCGAACTGCTGCAGAAAAATAGCCTGCACACCATAAGCGATTTCCAGCGGTATGAGGATGTTATATAAGATGAGCGCCGGCACCCGCAGCACTACGCACAGAATACCGCCGGGCTTATCGGCCCAGGTTGCTTTAAAAAAGAGCCGGTGAATGGCACGCGTAATCTCACGGTCGCGACGGAACTCGGCCTTTTTTGTCATACAAAAACTATAGCATATAGCTGCGCGAACAGATGAGATTTGCCTAACATATATTGATAAAACTATGAAAAAGTGATATAAAAGTTAGATGACTTTACGCGGAGTAGCTCTTGCTGGTAATGAATACGGACCGATCAACGGCGCCAATGTGCACAATGTTCCCCATTCCCGGGGCATAGCGCTGCCCGGCGAAACCGGCCTGCTTCGGCCCTTTGCTTTTACGGCAATGGGGCGGCTGGCCGTGATGCGCGCTATGGCCGGCGGCAACGAGCCGGTAGACGTACCGGTCAATGAAATTCCCGGCTTCCGATATAATGGCGAAAACCAGCCCGGCGAATCATTGTTCTCCAACTATCCTGTAGTTTCCTTCCGCTATTACAAGGCTGACGCCACCGGTGCTGCCGAGACACATGAGCGCGTTGTCGCCCTACATGGCATCAGCTACGGCGTACATCCTAATCACGCCGGCCAAGCAGAGACCTGGTATGTACGTGGCGACCATCTGGGTAACCGGACGTACGATGAAACCGGCACAATTGCCAGCGCCGACTATTTGCCGCGCGGCCGAGTGCAAGAAAAACACTTTTCTATGGCATGCATCGCCGGGCCGCTCGGCGATCCGTTTACCGACGAACTACACCGCCAGTTTTACGCCATTCCCGAAATCAGCACCATAACTGATTAAAAAAACGCTCTTGCTT